>DHAH01000023.1:16753-25488 GCA_002397345.1 Clostridiales bacterium UBA4959 | reverse complement strand
AAGAAAGCTCCGCAAAGACTTTTGAACAAATAGTATAAATTATTTTATTTATATAAACGAACCGCTTGTCTGAGTATTAATATACCCAGACAGGCGGTGTAGTTGTTGATATTAAACCTATTGTTTATACTTAAATTCGACTATAAACTCGACAATAATATGTATTAAAAACTTGAATATGTGGGTTTTGACGTGATGTTTCCATTAATATTCTATCTTTAGTATTATATGGGGAAGCACTGTATTTAATAATAATACAATGTCTGCGGGGTGTGGGGGGAGCGGGGTCAAGCTCGCTTGACCCATTCCCCACCACGCGTATCCTCGTATCCCCCGTCCACGCGTATCCTCGTATCCCCCGTCCCCTCGTTCCCCCTATATGATCGATCCGTATACAACTCCGGAGCAGGCGCAGGCGGCGTTGGATTCGTCGGTATCAATGTGCATTGCCAGCGCGAATTTCGAACTGACGCGTACCACCACATCTCCGAAGATGAGGGCGCGTTCGGCTGTGCCGAGTTTTACAGATACAACCTGCTTATCGGAAACACCGAGCTGTTTAGCGTCGTCGGGCGTCATATGTATATGACGTTTCGCCACAATAACGCCCTCGTCGAGCGTCACCTCGCCGCACGGTCCGACGAGCTTGCAGCCGGGCGTGCCTGCTATATCGCCGCTCTCACGAACGGGCGCGTTAATACCGAGCGTCCTCGCTTCTGTCATCGACACCTCTACCTGACCCGCCGGACGCACAGGCCCGAGTATCGAAACGCCGGCAAGCTCCCGCTTCGGTCCGACCACGGTCACGCGCTGTTCGCACGCGAACTGGCCGGGCTGGCTGAGGTCTTTTTTATTTGTAAGCGTAGCGCCCTTCCCGAATAAAATTTCGACCTGCTCGGCGGTCACATGCACGTGCCTTGCGGAAGTTTCGACAAGCACTTTGTTTTCCATTTACTGCTCCTTTTTGACCGGTTAATTCTTTAAACCGGTATAATCCATTTGATTTTTACCACACTATAATTATAAACTTTTTAAGTTAATTTTTATACGGCGAAACTTAAACAATCGATAAACAGAACAAGGTATTAATAAATGAATTTTTCACCCATCGATATTTATCCCAAAGATTCCGGCGACGAGCCTTCCGGTCAGCAGCGCGACGATTCTTCGCTCCCGTTGGAGGGACCGTCAGAAGGCTCTGTTACCGTACGCAGCCGCGGCGTGACCGTCCACTGTATCACAATAATCGGACAGATCGAGGGTCATTATTTGCTCGGAAGCGGCACAAAATCCACAAAATATGAGCACCTGATCCCCCAGCTCTTCGCCGTTGACGAGGACGACAAGGTGGGCGGCGTGCTAATCATTCTCAACACCGCGGGAGGCGACGTCGAGGCGGGTCTGGCGCTATCCGAGCTAATTGCAAGCATGCGCAAACCTACAGCCAGCCTTGTGATCGGCGGCGGCCATTCAATCGGTGTGCCGCTGGCGGTGTCGGCTGACCGTTCGTTCATTGTGCCCTCGGCTACAATGACGCTGCACCCCGTACGTATTAACGGGCTGGTACTCGGCGCGCCGCAGGCATATGATTATTTAAACAAGATGCAGGACCGCATTGTACGGTTCATCTCCAGCCATTCGCGCGTACCGGAGGACCGGCTGCGCTCATATCTGCTTAAAACAGACGAGATTGCCACCGATTTGGGTACCGTTCTCAATGGCTGCGAAGCTGTCGAGGCGGGTCTTATCGACGAAGTAGGCGGCATCTCGCGCGCCTGCGATTGGCTGACCGCACAATGCAGGGTTGACAAATCTGCCGCGCCGTGATATAATAATACTAACTGAATAATCGAAAGGCACACGAATGCGCAACTAAACAATTCCGACTAACTGACAGTACAACCCGGCTATAACGCCCGGGTTATGTTTGGCACGGTCGGAGTTGTTCCGTTTTTACGGGATAGTTGCGATTCTGTGCCTTTTTTTGCGTTTTTTAAAAAGGAGTAGCATATGTCACAAATAAAGATAAATAATCTAACGTTCGGATATGACGGCTCGCCCGAAAATGTTTTTGAAAATGTATCGCTTGAACTTGACACCGACTGGCGGTTGGGACTGGTCGGGCGCAACGGGCGGGGGAAAACCACGCTGCTGCGTCTGCTCGCGGGCGAACTTGAATACCGCGGCAATATTGCAACGAACGTCAATTTTGAATATTTCCCGCCCGAGTTTATAGACGACACGCTTCCGACAATCGAAGCTCTGCGTCTTATCGGCGGCGCTGCCGATTGGCGGCTGGAGCGCGAGCTGTCTTTGCTCGGCGTACGCGAGGAGGCGTCAGATCGCCCGTTTTATACGCTTTCGCCCGGTGAGCGCACGAAGGCGCTGCTTGCCGCGTTATTTTCGCGCGAAAACGCGTTTTTATTGATCGACGAGCCGACTAATCATCTCGACGAGAGCGCGCGCGACGCGGTGGCAGCTTATTTACGCTCAAAATCCGGATTTATATTGGTATCGCATGACCGCGCGTTTCTCGATGCCTGCGTTGATCACATACTTGCAATAAATAAAACCGGATTCGAGGTGCAGGCGGGCAGTTTTTCATCGTGGTTCAGAAATAAAAAGCAGCGCGACGCGGCTCAGCTTGCCCAAAATGAGAAGCTAAAGGGCGAAATCAGGCGGTTGGAGGAAGCGGCGCGCCGCACCGAGCGCTGGGCGGATAAATCCGAAGCATCAAAAATCGGGTTCAATCCCCGCGAACGCGAAAAATCAACCGGCTTACGTTCATATATAGGTGAAAAAACACGCAAAATGGAAAAGCAGCGTAAAAACATCGAGCGCAGGCAGTTCGCCGCGCTCGATGAAAAGAAAGGGCTGCTGCGCGATCTTGAGGAATCGGAAGAATTAAAACTGCATCCACTCAGTTATCATTCGGCTCGGCTTGCCGAACTGCGGGAGGTTGCAATCGACTATGGCAGCGGCGAGATCTGCTCCGGGATAACCTTCACGTTAACACGCGGCGGCCGCGTTGCGCTGCGCGGCTCTAACGGCAGTGGAAAAAGCAGCCTGATCAAGCTACTTTTGGGCGGTGATGTACCGTATTCGGGCGCTCTTTATATCGCGCCGGGGCTAAAAATTTCATATGTCACGCAGGACGCGTCGTCACTATCGGGCAGGCTTGACGATTATGCCGAGCTGTTCGCTGTCGACAGGACGCTGCTGCGCTCGATACTCCGAAAGCTCGACTTCCCGCGCGAAGCGTTTTCGCGGGAACTTTCCTCATATAGCGCCGGACAAAAGAAGAAAGTCGCGCTCGCGCGCTCGTTGTGTGAGGAAGCGCATCTGTACATTTGGGACGAACCGCTCAATTATATTGACCTGCTCTCCCGCATACAAATTGAGGGGTTGATCGCCCAATATCAGCCCACATTGCTGTTTGTCGAACATGACCGCGTCTTCCGCGAACGCATCGCAACCACGACAGTAGAGTTATGAGCGGCGGGGGACGGGGAAACGGGGAAAACGAGGGAAACGGGGTACGCTGGGGGTGGTAAGACCACCCCCAGACCCCCGCAGAGAAAAGGATTGATAGTATTATTAAATATGAGAAATAAATATTATAACAGGATATATCTTAAAATTATGGGGGCAGAGTGGTCGGCGTGCGCACATGCTAACACCCCCAGCGTATCTCCGAATCCATGTACCCCATTTATCTCTGTATTCCCCGTATCTCTACCTATCAAAACGGTTTACCGCAAGTCCGTCCATACCTTCGGAATCGGCGGGACATTCGAAATACAGACCGGTGGTCATGTTCCTGCAATAAACGTTTCCAAAATCGATTTTTGGTATTTTTACGCTTTCAAGCGTCGTTATTTTTTTTGTTGAAGGATCTTTTTTTGAAAGCGTCAGCGTTTCACCTTTTTTCAATGCGAAATTGGTAACCAAGCTGCGTAATACTTTCAAGCCGTTCGGAGTTTTACAGTATATTTTAATTTTTTCGCCCGGCGCGATTCGCATTACGGGCATGATATATTTGGTCGGAGTTTCTCCATTATCGGTTAACGTATAACCAAGCGTGGAGATTGTCTGGTTTGTGTTGTTTACCAGCACTATGTAGTCATTCTTTCCGCGTGAGGAAACTTCGTATATCGACAGCGCGGGCGTCTCCGGATCGGCGAGTTTCAAGGCGATCTCGACACGCGCCTGTTTTACCAGCCGGTTATCAATCTCCAGTTCTTCGGAGGTATGCAGTTCTCCGTTCACCATCCAGCCGCCAAAAATTTTGCCCGGCGGGATTATCGGTTTAAGAATAGTCGAATAATTTTCATAATATGTGCCGGTAAAGGATTCATCTACATAAAGCGTATTGACATACGCCGCTCCGCCGCCCTCGAAGTCGAGCGATAATTTATAAAACTCACCGAGGTCATATTTTGATTTAAGATATTTCGTCATGAACTTGCCGCGCTGCTTCAGGTAATCGACGATCCGCTGTGAACGCCGTTTAAAAGCGGCGCTGCCGCTGTCCGGGGGCGCGTATTTGCTTTCGTTATGCATGATATTAATAGAATTTTTAATCGAGTCTATTACCGAACGCGCTGTCGCGGCTCCGCGTTCGGACGAAAATTCCCCGTTCATCATATCGAGCATATAGGTGACGAATGTACGCTGGCAATCCCAACGCTGCATCAGCGCCACAAACATGGGGCTGTATTGGATTTCTTTTTTATTATAATTGCGATTGAGCGTATTTGCCGACGGGTCGCCAAAAAACGCCCAGTCGGTGTCATGTGGCAGGAAATACCACTTGCCGTCCATGCCGTAAACGTCGGAAAAGTCTTCCCCTTCAACCGGAAAGTATTTAAATACCCGATGATTATTTTGCGGCCAATCGCCGTTATCCACATATGCCATCGCCGCGTATAATTGCAGAAAGCTGTCAACGTCGAGCAGTTGGCACAGCTCGGCATATAAGGCGTCGTCTGTTAAATCGCATTTAGAATACGCGTACATTTTTTTATAATCGGAGATGGGGTTAAGATATTTATATTTTGCTACAAATCCCGATTTTGTGCGTTCGGGTCCGTCGAGTACCACAAATGAGCCGTTATAACCGTAGTTACCAAAACGGTTTTCAAAATACGAATCTTTATACGGCTCGTGAATCCAATAAAAGCCGTATAATTCGCCGTTTACATAAACCATGCAGGGGCGCACTGTTTCTGTAAAAACAGCGCCCTGTTTTGCCATCATCATATGTACAGTTTCATCACGCATGAACGAATCGCCAAAATCGTTGCCCGCGTTACGCAGTATAAGCTGCTGGAAGCTTTTGATTTTTGTACCGTCGGAAGCATACAGGTTGTCAAAAAGCTCGTTATCGAAACGGTTTTTAACGTCATAATCTTTCCGCGCGATCAAACGCATAGATTTAAGCGACATCGAACGCGAATACGCTCCGTATATACGTATACCAGCGTTTTGCGTAAACAAAAGCTGACCGTCAGGCGAATAGCAATCGACGTTCAATTCGCGCTCCCATTTACGCCCATGCTGCCATATATTGTTGTTGTTAAAAATACCTGTCTTGCGGCTGGTCAAATTTTTCGGATCAGATGTCAGCGATAAAACCAGAGTATCGTATTTTTCCGCTGCGTTGCTCCCAACAAAATACGAACGGTAAGCGGTTTTCGAAACCCCGCCGTCGTCGTAATAGGCGATTACTGAAAAATTGTACACTTTTACATTTGCGCCGCATTCGAGCGTCAGCGGACCGGTGTAAAGCGTACCCGTTTCATAATCGGGCGCGGTGCCGTCGGTTGTATAATATATCTGCGCGGGTTTATCTGTTTTGATATCAAGCGTCTGCTTGGTATCGAAAAAACAAACGCCCTCGCTGTTGTCAAGCGAAAATAGGAACTGCGGCTTTTCCGCTTCCGGTTCAGCCTCGCCCGACTGTTTCTTCGCCAATTCTTCTATTATCGCGTCGTAACCGCCTTTGAACGCGCCGACGCTGATAGCCTCTCCGGGTTGTTTATATTCATCCGGCAGGTAGCCCTGTGCAAAAAACGACAACGCCATAAAGACCGCGAGCAGAGCCGGCAGCGCGATCATGGCCGCAAGACGCAGCTTTCTTTTGTCGCAGGACGTTTTCAATTTATATATCTCCCGTAAACTCGACAAGCACCGCCGAAACTACACCCTCCACCGCGATGAGACGATCGGAAATTTCGCGATCATCCTTATTTAACTTAAGCTGGAGAGTCAGCTCGGTTGTACCCGCTGTTTTTGTACTTCCCTTCAGCCGGTATTTCATGCCCGACATCGTTTCATCGACCGCCTGCTTGGCGCTGTCGGCAAACCGCACGACGAGCAGATATGTACCCATTCTGGCGCGGAGCAGCAGCGTGAGCATATATACGACCGCGATAAAGATGGTGCCCGTCAGGCTGAACAAGTACAGGCCCGCGCCGCAGGTCAGTCCCGCGGATATGCTCCAAAACAGGAATCCGACATCGAGCGGATCTTTAATCGCCGCCCGGAAACGCACAATGGACAGCGCGCCGACCATACCGAGCGATAACACGATATTTGCCGAAATCGTGAGTATTATCATCGAGGTGACGAGCGTGGTCATAATAAGCAGTATCGCAAAGTTTTCGCTGTAGCACGCACCGCGGTAAAACAAATAATATACCGCGTAAATAATCGCGGCGCAGGCGAGCGCAACGGTCATACAGACGATTATGTATTCCGGCGTCAATTCCATAAGCAGATTCGACTGCGCGATGCTGTCTTTGAAGGTTTCGATCAGACTTTTCAGTGTCATTTAACGGCTCCTTAATATTTAATTGCGACAATACAGAACATCACGCTCTATATTGCATAAAATTTATTCAACTGACCCAATTTATCGCGGCAAAGTACGTATTTTGACGCCGCAAGCGGCGGACCGCTGTGCGACAGCGCTTGTGAAATGAATTTTGGCAGGTATTCATCAAATTTTATCTCGAGGATCACCGAGCCCGTGGCGTTATATCCGGATATGGGGAAGGCGTACGCGTTGTCATTTGATATTGTATACGCCTCAGTGCCTCCTCCCGTGAGTATAGTGCTGCTCCAACCCGCCTGAAGACGTTTGTCAAACGTAATGCGCGTGGTTGAAAGCGGATGTATGTACGCCTCGCGCAGATATGTGACGACGACTTTCGGATATAGCCGCTTAACGCGGTTTAATGCCAGCATATCGCGTGCCGGGGGCATGTCAATCGCCGCGAGCGCGTCGAAATCGCCGCGTATCAAGCCATCCAATATCGAGCGTGTTATCCGCACCGACTGCTTTTGTATTTTACCCCCGATTTTTTCCTTGCATTCGAGTGCGATAAAGCTGTCGCTGCCGTTATATGTACGAACGCGGTATTTGGTGCGGTGTTCTGAACCCGCGAGCTTCTCAAAGTACGATGATTCGTATACATCGTCGAAATATAAACTCGATACCAAATAACCTTCGGGGTTGGTCATATTCATATCGAGCGCAAGCAGTCCGCGTATTCGCGTCGACAAAATCGTCGCCTGCGCCTCGCTTATAACATATTTTATCTCGTTGCGCAGCATCCGAACGTACTCCTTTTATGAAATGACAGTAATATATAAAATTAATATAAATTAACGTAATAACGTAAAGTTTATTAACATTATACATGTAGTTAACCATTTTGTAAAGAGTAAAAAGCAATTTTTTATCAAATAAAGAAAATAAGCGCGTTTTTAAGTGTCATTTTAAAACGATAAGGGCGATCCGCGTATTCATACGCCGACGCCCTTATAATTATATGTATCTGAATTTAAAAAAAGTACTGGGACGATGACTCCCTATGGTACCGGCCAAAGGAAATCCCCTGTATTTTGTTTTTTATTTTTTAAGCGAGATCCGTTTAGCCCTCGGCGGGAGCTGTGCCAATAAGACGGCTGCGAATATAAGCGCACAACCGACAAGTTCGGGGGCGGTCAGTTTTTCATTTAATAATATCCATCCGGTTAACACGGAAAAAACCGATTCCAGGCTCATGAGCAGCGACGCCAAGGTTTCCTTAACATAACGCTGGGCGATGATCTGTAATGTATACGCCACTCCGCATGACATCACGCCCGCGTAAAGGAGGGGCAGCCAGCCCGCTAATATCGCCTGCGGCGTGGGATGTTCCAACACAAGCATGGGTATAAATCCCAATGTGCCCGCGATAAAGAATTGTATACACGACAGCTTCACCCCGTCGCATCTCGGCGAAAAATACGAGATGAGCATAATATGCGCCGCAAAACAAAAAGAAGAAATCAATACAAGCAAATCGCCCGAATTTACCGTCATATTTTCTCTGACAGTGAGCATATACAGCCCGACAACCGCCAGCGCCGCTCCCAGCCAAACCGAAAAAGGCGCGCGTCGTTTAAAAAACAATCCCATCGCGGGCACAATAACGATGTACAGCGTGGTGATAAACCCCGCCTTACCGGCGGTTGTGTGGACAAGTCCGAGCTGCTGCAAATTACTGGCGGCGAACAGCATTATTCCGCATAATATACCGCCGGCCCACAATACGCGCCGCTCGCGCTTCGCCGCCGCAATCACCGTATCAATGCCGGCTGCGGACTCCGGCGTGTTTTTTGTCGAGGTTGCGGAAAGTTCGACGAGCGCGTCCGCGGCGGCAGCCGACGAGACTTCCGCGCCT
>DHAH01000023.1:16306-16675 GCA_002397345.1 Clostridiales bacterium UBA4959 | reverse complement strand
CTTCCGCGCCTACCGACGGGTCCGAGCCCGCGGGGAGATGCTGCGGTACCAGTTCATCAACGGATTTTTTATTCTTTTTACGTCCGAAAATAGCAACTACCGGCAGCAGTACTATCCCGCCGATAAGACAACGGACGCTGTTGAACGTGATCGGCGGCATATAGTCGATGCCGTCTTTTTGCGCCACAAAAGCGGCGCCCCATATCAAAGCGGCGATAATAAGCATTATGCTGCCACGGATATTTTTATTATTATGCATATTAAATCATCATTTTTCTATAAAATATAGCGCAAAGTATTCCCTGTATTATAAAGTATGCGCAATTTCGCGTTCGGATAAACAGACATAATGTAGGGCGGGGGTTTACC
>DHAH01000023.1:15880-16179 GCA_002397345.1 Clostridiales bacterium UBA4959 | reverse complement strand
GGGGTTTACCCCCGCCGCAATACATTATTCGGCGGGAGCAAGCCCCCGCCTTGTTATAGAATTTTAGTATTATAATCTCAGCAGCTTCAGCGCGTCGGCTTTGCTTATAAGCCCGATCGATTTTTGTGCCGGGCTGCCCGCGCTGAACACTATCAGCGTCGGAATGCTCTTTATGCCGAAACGTTTTGCCAGTTCTTCTTCTTCATCGACATTGATCTTGCCGACCACATAACGGCCGTCCGCTTCTCCCGCGAGTTCCTCGATTATCGGGCCCATCATGCGGCACGGACCGCACCACG
>DHAH01000023.1:15486-15734 GCA_002397345.1 Clostridiales bacterium UBA4959 | reverse complement strand
CACCACGGCGCCCAAAAATCCACAAGCACCGGAGTCTCCGCGGGAGCGCCCGCGACGACTTCATCAAAATTATCTTTAGTGATTGTTAATTCCGCCATTTTTTATCACCCGTTCTTTTTTGCACGTATGCACATTATTTTATCGAAATTGCCGCTTTTGTCTTAGCGGCGATTTTTGCGGGTGTGAGTTCGTATAATTCCAGCAGCGGCGGAACCTTTCCGCTGCACCCGAACCTGTCCTCTACGCCC
>DHAH01000023.1:11965-15408 GCA_002397345.1 Clostridiales bacterium UBA4959 | reverse complement strand
CCCGAACCTGTCCTCTACGCCCACACGCATAACCGGTACGGGACACTCTTCGCATGTCACGCCCGAAACCGCGTCGCCAAGACCGCCGATGATATTATGTTCTTCCGCGGTAACAATCGCGCCCGTCTTTTTCGCCATCGCGACCACCAGTTCGCGGTCAATCGGCTTTATCGTGTGGATGTTTATCACCGCAGCGTCGATTCCGTCGTTTTTCAACAGCTCGCGCGCTGACAGCGCCATGTCGGTCATAATGCCCGTCGCGAAGATCGCCGCGTCGCGCCCTTCGGCAAGTATTATTCCCTTGCCCACTTCCATTTTATACGAAGCGGTATCGAATATGACCGGCACAGCCATGCGACCAAACCGCAGATAAACCGGTCCATTGAGCTTTATCGCCGCTTCGACAGCAGCGCGCGCCTCAACGGCGTCGGCGGGGCTTATCACCGTCATGCCGGGAATTAGCCGCATTGTGCCTCGATCCTCAAGGCACTGGTGCGTCGCGCCGTCCTCGCCGACGGTGATTCCGGCATGGGTCGCGCCGATTTTTACGTTAAGATGGGGATAACCGATCGAGTTGCGGATCGGCTCGAACGCGCGTCCGGCGGTGAACATGGCAAACGACGACGCGAACGGGATGAATCCGGTAGCCGACATCCCCGCCGCCACCGACATCATGTTGCTCTCCGCAATCCCGCAGTCGAAAAAACGGTCGGGAAAGGCGTTTTTAAATTTTATTGTTTTCGTTGCCTCTGCTAAGTCCGCGTCGAATACAACTATATTCGGATATTTTGCGCCGAATTCGACGAGCGCGTCGCCGTATGCTTCGCGCGTTGCGATTTTATCGCCAATATTATATGTCATATCGGTATTATTCCTTTAATAATTTTTGAGTGGTCGGATATGAAGTCCGCCCCTGCGGTTTGCCGTTTATCGGGTCGCCGTCAATTCGGAGATCGCCTGCTCATACTGTTCTTTGTTCGGCGCGGAGCCATGCCATTTCACGTTATTCTCCATGAATGAGACGCCCTTGCCTTTAGAGGTATGGCATATAATGGCGGTCGGCTGGTTCTTGCACGCTCTCGCGGCGGTAAAAGCATTCCCGATAGCTTCAAAATCGTGTCCGTCAATTGTGATCACATTCCAGCCAAAAGCGGTAAATTTTTCGGGAATAGGCGTGGGGTCGATGACCTCGGTGATTTTTCCGTCGATTTGCAGCCCGTTGTTATCTATGACAGCGACGAGGTTGTCCAGCTTGTAGTGGCGCGCGAACATCGCGGCTTCCCAAATCTGACCTTCTTCCAGCTCGCCGTCGCCGATTATAGCATAAACGCGGCTCGGACGTCCCGCCAGTTTTTCGCCCAGCGCCATACCGCACGCCGAAGAAAAGCCCAGACCCAGCGATCCGGTGGTCATATCAACACCGGGTGTGCCTTTCATATCGGGATGTCCTTGCAGGATGCTGTCAACCTGTCGGAAGGTTTTTAATTTATCTTTTGAAAAATATCCGCGTTCCGCAAGCGCCGCGTACAGACCGGGTGTGGTGTGCCCTTTTGAGAGTACCAACCGGTCGCGGTCAGCTTTTTTAGGATCGGCGGGGTCGATGTTCATCTCTTTCATATATAAATACGCCAGCACATCGGCAATCGAAAGCGATCCGCCCGGGTGACCGGATGCCGCGCTGTATACAGCCTCGATCGCGCCCAACCGGATATTTTTTGCGGCGATTTTCAGCCGGCTCAGTGTTTCATGATCCATGTTGCGTGTTTTATCCTCCAAATATCGTTTATATCGTACCGGCAATAATTTTAATGCCGTTTACTACGGCTCAGCGCCGTAATTTTTGCAGTCTACACACTATTTTACAGTGTATTTTTTATTATGTCAAATACTTTTTGTTAATTTATATAAACAGCGCGAACTTATGATATCACGTCTTTTAAAGTTATTGATAAAACGGCAAATAAGTTCATAATAATTTTACAATGATATAAAAACAAAGGAATGGTGTCTGCAAGCTTCATTCTTTTGTTTTGTGCTTAAATTCGACACATATAATTAATTCATTATCAACAATTATGTAACATCATTATGAAATAATAGTCATATAAATTAATATAACGACAAGAAACGCGCCGCTTTATAATATTTAAATTCGATACGAATTTAAATATAAGCGAAGCTTTGTATATATAAATGAAAAAAATAAAACCTCGCCTTTTTGCAGCTTTTTTAATCGCGGTTGCCGCAATACTGGCATCCTGCGAGACATTTTCCGCATCCGCCATACCGGCGGGAATCGCAAACGCCCCTCCGTTGAATCAAACGGGGGTTGTTTCGCTTGCGCCGTCAACCGAATCCGAAGACAGCGCTTCAGGCGATATCCCGCTTGAAGCCGACACCGCGCGATCAACCGCCGCCGATACCGCCCCTTTATCGGAAAGAGAAACCGCCGCGGACACCTCGGCTGCCGATACAACGGATTTCAACGCGAAAATATTTACCCTCGTCCCTCGCTTTTTCGATCTCGACGAAAAAACGGCAAGGGATTATCTTGCCGGATATGGCATTTCCTGCACGTCGCAATATGAGAGCGGCGGCAAAAAGGATCTGGTATCGGGCATAGAGTTTTATGGCAGTTGGGACGAAAAAAATCTGTATATTTTAACCGGCTGCGCTGTTACGCTGAAAGTAGGGCTCGGCGATGAAGCTATTGTGAGCGGAAAAACCGCCTATCTCACCTTCGACGACGGGCCGGCTAAAGAAAACACCTATAAAATCCTTGAAATCCTGCAAAAATATAACGCAAGGGCAACCTTCTTTGTCGTAGGCAATTCGGTGAAGCGTTACGGCGAGCAATTTAAAGCGATTTACAGTGCCGGACAGTCCATCGGCTGTCATTCATATTCACATGTTTATAAATCGATATACGCTTCGCGCGAAACGTTTGCGTCGGAAGTGAAATTATGGGAAGAAACCGTCGGCGAGCTTGACTATAAATTATTCCGCTTCCCCGGCGGGTCGGCGAACGCCAAAAATTACGAGGCATATAAGGATATTCGCGAAGAACTTAACACCTCGGATTACCGCGCATTTGACTGGACGATGTCCAATAACGACGTGTGGAGCGTTTCCCGCGCGGGCGATTTGTCGCCCGTCGAATATGAAAAAAAATGTTTTTCCGAGCAGCTTGACAGGCTCGACGCCGCGGGCAGACCGGTGATAATATTGATGCACGAAACATACAGTTCAACCGTCGAGATGCTCCCGTGGGCGATCGAACTGCTCACGTCAAAAGGATACGGGTTTGACACGCTCGATAATTATAACGGAGATTATTATCAATAACAGCTGAACGTGACACCGCCGCCGATAAATACGCCGGGGAGCTTTTTTACGAAAAACTCCCCGGCTTTTGTAGCATTATTTATACTTAAATTCGATTA
>DHAH01000023.1:4217-11769 GCA_002397345.1 Clostridiales bacterium UBA4959 | reverse complement strand
GTTTTGACGCGGATTTTTTCATTTGTTATCGAATTTTAGTATTATATGCGTATAAATACCCATTATTGTAAATTGCGGCACTTCCAGTGACAGGAAGGTAATAAATTCCGGCAGCCCGCCCGCATCGCACGATAGCGCGAGGTTATACGACCCGCTCCGCCCGCCCGATGATACGGGCAGCGTGTTGACGCGGTATAACCGCAGCCCGAACGCCTGCGCCGCGTTAAGCACGTCGCACAATGCCGTTTGGCCTTCGCCGAAGGTCGCGTTAAATTCAAACATACGTTTCCCCAGAACCAGCGGATTCTGTGGAACACGCGTATTTTGTGGAACCCACGGATTCTGTCCCGACTGCACAGGTTCGCCCATACCCCTGCGCAGCAGCGCGAAGCGCGTGTATGAGTCATCGTCATGCGTCTGCACATCACAGGTCAGCGTTATGTTTAACTCGTATTTGCATATCAGCGCGCGAAAGCCGGTTAAAATTCCGTCGGACGAATTTTCGATCGGCAGGATGCAATATTTTGCCCGCCCGTAATAAACATCCTCGCACACCCCGGCGAAATCCGACGCGTAAGTGACGGTTGGCTCGGCGAGCACCGACGCGAATATATTATAAGCGCTGTCGGCGTATGAATTGCGCAGATAGCTGATACGGTTTTGCGCCGGCTCATCGGCGCCTGACGGGGTAATGTCCGATGAGATTATATCCTGACCGATATACCCGCAAATAAAACGGCACAGCTCGATTTTATCGGCGCAGCGGAGTAATACTCCCGCGGGTTTTTCCGCCGCGCCCGCCGTTTCTATCGTTTTAATGATATGCGTGTATTCTTCGCGGAGCGTGTCGGTTGTAGTTCCCTTCGTGGAATATGCGGATTCAACGGAACCTGTGGATTCTGTGGAACCTGTGGATTCCATGGAACCTGTGGATTCCATGGAACCTGCGGATTCCATGCACAGATTTCGTGCCAACCCGCAGAGATGCGCCAGCCGGCGCTCATAAACAGAGCCTGCCGCCCCGGTAAGCGCGGCAAGATTATATGCAATAATCTCCAGCTTTTCTTGTGTCATACATTGATCAGAACGATTTTTCAAGCAGCTTATAGCTGTCGTTTAAAAATTCGCGCAGCTCGTCGGCGTTCAGTCTGCGCTGCGCCATGAGAGCCAGCGTATACAGCCGTTTCGCCGCGCTTTCGACTTCCTCGGGAATCGGATCGACTAACTCTGCACCTGAACCGGCGGCTTCCGTACCCAGCTTTCGCACGAGGGGACTTGCGGAGTTAAGCACCAGCGTCATTTCGTCGGGCGCTCCGGGGAAGCCGTCGCCCGCGTCCTGCATACGGTACATTTTCATCATGTCGCCGAACCGCCGCGACTGTTCGGAGATGCTGATTATTGCCGGCACGTTCTGCGCTTTCAGATTTTCAAATTTCACAGTAAGCTGCTCGTTACCGCTGATTTTTTTAAATAACGCTTCGAGCGCCTCGGATTTATATTCTTCGCCGCTGCCTTTTAACGCCTCCGCGACCTCGGCGTCCACGCGCAGGAACTTTATATCTTTCTCGTTCCATTTTTCGCTCTCGAGCGTCTGGATAAACGCCGTGTCGATCGGCTTGTCGAGCAGCACCACATCGATGCCCTCTCCGTTGTAAAGCGAGATGTAATGCGCCTGCTCGAGCTTGTCAGTGGCGTAATAAACTGTGCCGGCGTGCTTTTCCGAGGCGTTTTCAAGGTATTCGGATACGCTTTTATGCGTCCCGTCGGTTATGGGCAGAAGCAGGCTGCCTTTTACACGGTCAAGGAACTTGCGGTCGCGTATGCAGCCGTATTCGACGAAAATTTTTATATCGCCCCACAGCTTTTCATACCGCTCTCGCTCGGTATTAAACAGCGAATTCAATTTGTCGGAGATCTTTTTAACAATGTGCGCGGAGATCTTTTTCACATAAGCGTCGTTTTGCAGATAGCTGCGCGACACGTTGAGGGGCAGCTCCGGGCAATCGATAACGCCGCGCAGCATCAGCATATACTCGGGTATGATTTCTTTTATATTGTCGGCTACGAAAACTTGGTTATAATAAAGCTTTACCTGACCCTCAAGATTATCGTGCTCGCTGTTTAACCGTGGGAAATAAAATATCCCACGGAAATTGAGCGGATAATCGGCGTTTATGTGTATCTGGAACAGCGGTTCGCGGTAATCGTTGAACACCTTGCGGTAGAACGCTTTATATTCTTCCTCGGTGCAGTCGGAGGGATTTTTCAGCCACAGCGGATGGGTGTCGTTGATGGGTTTGGGCGGTTCAGGCGTTTTTTTATCGTCCGATTGAGCGTCGTCCGCGTCTGAGGCGGCGGGTGCGTCGCTTTCCGCATCTTCCGCTTTACCGTCGTTAAAATATATATCCACTGGCATGAAAGCGCAGTATTTATCGAGTATCTCACGGAGCTTTCCGGCATTTAAAAATTCGCTTTCGTCCTCGGTGATGTGCATTATCACCGTTGTGCCGCGATCGGTGCGGTCGCTGTCGAATACCTGGAACTCTCCGTCCGAACTGCACTCCCAGCGTACCGCAGCCTCACCCGTATACGATTTTGTTATGACCTCGACAGTGTCGCTTACCATAAACGACGAATAAAATCCCAAACCGAAGTGACCGATAATGCCGTTTCCGCTGTCGCCGCTTGCGCCGCCTTCGACATTTTCATATTTCGAGATAAAATCGAGCGCGCCCGACAACGCGATCTGGCAGATATACTTGTCCAGCTCATCCGCCGTCATGCCTATGCCGTTATCGGTTACGGATATTGTGCGCGCTTCTTCATCGAGCGTCACATCAATACGGAATTCGCCTGTACCTTCAAGATCGCGCACATGACCAAGCGAGGACAACCGTTTAAGTTTTGTAACCGCGTCGCAGGCGTTGGAAACGATCTCGCGCAGAAAAATTTCTTTTTCCGAATATAACCATTTTTTAATTATGGGAAAAATATGGCTTGTTTCAACCGAAATCCCGCCGCTCTTACGTGCGTTATTTTTTTCTTCGTTTTGCATAAAAAATTCTCTCCTGTCTATTTATCTATATTTAATCTATTATAGACTATATAATGTGAATTTTTCAATAATTGTTTATGGCTTCGGTATAGGTATATTCGCCGCGCGGGAAAAGCTGCGTCCCGCCGAACGGCGCGGTAATAAACTCGTTTAAAAACGTGCCCGTCAGTCGCACCGACGCAGTTGAGCCGGCATCTACTGTATACGAAAGAATTATTTCCGTCCCTTCGGTCACGGCTGTAAAACTGCCCGAATGCGATTCGAGGGGATTGCCCTCCGCGTCTTTAACCGTTATCGTAAATCCGTCCTCGCCGGTAAATGTCAGCGTGTAAACCCTGTCGCCTGCATCGAGCGTCCAGTCACCGCGCAGCAGCGGCGCTGTCCGGCTCTCGGCGAGCGTTATGGGTTCCTCCCGCGAACCGTCGGGCGTAACCATCAGCAGCGTAATACATGGTTTATCGTCTTTATCTATATAAAAAGTGATGTAATCCGACGTTACCGATTCCCTATAGCTTTCTATATTTTTTATAATCGCATTGCGATACGTCTGATACGGCGCGAAATCTTCATCCTCCCAGTCCCACGCGAGATTTGTGACCGCTTGTTTTACATAAAATTCCGCCCGCGCCGCGTCCAATCCGAATTCAGCGAGGAAAGCGGCATAATCCATACTTCTGCCGGTCATTGTGTTAAAAGCGTATGAATAATAAACCACATTATAATCGCTGCCGTATTCATATGTGAAGGTAATTAAGACAGTGAGCATCGTCCCGCGCAGCGCGGCGTTATAATCGGCGGTGATTTTCGTGCCGGTATCTGTGGATTCCATGGAACCTGCGGATTTCATGGTGCTTTTCCGCTCGTTTTGCGATTTATATAATTTTTCTATCTCCGCATTCGCGGCGACGGCGTCAGGCGAGGCGAGCTTGATCACAGGCTGCCTGAAACCGCTGTCCGGATCTTTTATGCCGGCGGGTTCCATGTCCGCGACTAAAAATTTGATATCCGCGGCGGGTTTTTTTACGCAGCCGAACACCGTAACGGCGATAAAAATTATAAAAAGCAGTCGCTTCATAGACGTTCTCCCTATAATCTTTTTCATAATAATAAGTATAACACGCGCATAACATTCTTGCAACTGTTCCGCACCACATTGATACCGGTGCAATATAATGTGAATAGCGGAGCCATTTCCGCAAGCGGATATATCCGTTTTCCGATTATTAAAAATAAGGTGGTCAACATAAAAATGAGTTGTAACAACAGAGGATGCGGCTGCAGATGCGGCTGCGGTAACAGAGATGTTGGCGGAGTCGAAGACAGAAGATGCGGCAGAATCGGCGGAGTCGAAGACAGAAGGTGCGGCGAGGTCGGCGGAGTCGAGGACAGAGACAGAGATCGCTGCCGTCGTAAATGCTGCGTGTGCTATCTTGTCGAGCCGATAACCAATTTCGTACGCTGCGTCGCCAGAAGCATTGGCGGCTGCGACTGCGACAGAAGACGCTAATACTTCTCTAATATACTAAAATAGCCGAGCCGCCCATCGCTCCCATTCTGAAAATGGCGCGACGGGCGGCGTAATTGCAGGGGTGACACATTGTGCCGCCCCTCTTATTAATTCGTTCGCTTTTTACAGATTCTTAGTTCTTTTTTACAGCGGCGGTCCAAAGGTGTCTTTAATCGCCGCCTGCCGCGTATCTTCGCTTTCTCTGACCGGTTCCCGCTATTTCACGTAATAGCCCAGCCCGCGTTTGGTGAACAGATATTCGGGCTTGGTAGGATCGGCTTCCAGCTTTTCACGCAGACGGCGGATCGCGACATCGACGGTGCGTATGTCGCCGAAATAACCGTCATAACCCCACACCTGCTCCAGCAGCTCCTCACGTGTGAACACGCGCCCGACGTTTTTCGCCATGTGAATCAGAAGGTCATAATCTTTTTTTGTCAGGCTGACTTCTTCTCCGTTGTTGGTCACGTGATATTTATCGCAGTCGATAACAAGCCCGCGCAGCGTGATGATGTCGCCGCCCGATGCTTCGGCGCGGATCATTTCGCTTGACGCGCGCCGGATGTTCGCGTTGATACGCGCCATCAGCTCTTTCAGCTTGAAAGGCTTCGTGACATAATCGTCGGCGCCTATATCTAGCCCCATCACCTTTTCAACTTCCTCTTCACGCGCGGTCACTATGATGATCGGCGTGGTGATTTTGGCGCGCGCGCGGCGGCAGACCTCGAAGCCGTCCATTTTAGGCAGCATGAGGTCGAGCAGGATCAGGTCGTATTCGCCTGTCAACGCGCGGCGCAGACCCTCGGCGCCGTCGGTCGCGACGTCGTACGAATAACCCGCTTGAAGCAGGTTAAACGCAAGAAGCTGCGCGATGTTGCGCTCATCTTCGATTATAAGTATCTTAGGATGCGTCTGTTGTTGCATTTGCTACCTCCTTTGGGGAAACGGGGAAAAGGGCTTTAAATACAGTATATTTTATACCGCATGTTTAATTGCGTTTAATTTTTATTCACTGCAAATTTCATCGAAACGCCTGACCGCGCTGTCGGTATCATATTTCAGCTTTGCCAGCCTCTCGGTGTATATATCGCACAGCGACGGGTCGCCCAGCAGTTTTTTCACGCCCATGTATAACCCCTTTTCTCCTATATCGGTTATATAACCTAATCTGCCGCCCTCAAGCTGCTCGTCAGCCGACAGATAGCGGCTCGCCACGATCGGTTTATACATGAGCTTTGCTTCCTCAATGGTAATGGGCTTCCCCTCATAACGTGAAGGCAGCACGAAAATGTCGGCGTCGCGCATATAAGCGTAAGGGTTGACCGCCTGGCCGAGAATGAACAGCGTATCCGCTACCCCGCAGGTCAGTGCCTGCTCTTTTAAACGGTTTACGTCCATTTCATCGCCGCCGCCGATTATATACCAGCGCACGGGATATCCCTCGTCGACCAGCTTCCGCAGCACCGGCGGGATGAAATCCACGCCTTTCTGCTCGCAGATACGCGCGACAGTCAACAGGCGTTTCCCCTTGAAGCCTTTATCCGGAAAGCTTTCGCCGCGCAGGGCAAGGTCCCAAATCAATTTTCGGTCGTTGATATTCTCGATAACTTCGCATTTATCCGCGATCTGAGGCAGCCGCGATTTCAGAGCGTCGTCCACCGCGCGGGATACATTGATGATTTTATCGCACTTATTAAAATACGGCAGATATAGTTTGTCGTCGCGCGGGGGACTTGAATAGTCAAAATGCAGCCATGTGATTTTTTTGCGGGCTTTCACTTTATCGATCATATAAAACATCGACTTGTCACCCCAAAACGCGGCGGCAACGTCATATTCGCCGGGGAGAGCCGGTATTTTCTGTATCAGCTTCCGCCACAGCCGCATTGCGGTGAAGGATTTCGATTTGCGAAACAGTGCCGATTTTACCGCGTAGGGGAATATCTCGAACAGCACAAGCGGATTGCGTTTTACATAACAGTTCCAAATCGCGCGCGCCGCCGTTCCGCCGGTCAACGTGAACATCTCGCCGTATTCGGGCATTTCGATGACCTTTATCTGCCTCGGGAGCTGATCAAATAGCGGGCCGGCGGCGTGAGCGAGCAGCAGCGTCACGTCATATCGGTCATAATCGAGCCGGTTTGCCAGCCCCAAAAACGCCTTTTCCGTACCCGCGCAGTTCATCGTGATGCCGACGAACAACAACTTGATTTTTTGGCTCATGAACGCTTGCCTTTCATGAAGCGGACATCGCCGCCCCATTTTACCGTCAGTTCCGCCGTGTCCCCGTTAAATTTATATTCGTTGATCTGTGTGAAGGCGTGCCTTGTCGGTATATGTTTGACGACGAGCGCGCCGTTTTTGTTCCATGCCCACGACGCCGCGATATTATTATTGTTATCGACATGCCGTCCGTAACCGGCGGTAAAATTACAGCCGCCCGGCTGCTCCGCCTGGCTGATTGTCAAAAGCTCTCCGTTAAAGTTGAATTTTATTATGTCATTATTATCAAAAACATATTCAGCGCCGTTGATTCGTTCCATAAGCGGCGAGGTTTTCCCGCCCTCCGCGCAGGGGAGAACACGGGAGGACAGCAGCGCGTCGAGCTGCGCCTGACCGTCGTCGGGTACAGGCAAGCCGTCGGTGTTCATGCCGGGCAGCAGTTTATCCCACACCGAGCGCAGCACGCCCTGCATGTCGTCCGTACCCGCCGTGACCGCCAGTACAGCGTCCTGTCCTGGCATTACAACGCAGAACTGCCCGCGCATACCATCGCCGCGATAGACGCCCTCGGGTACGCAGCGCCAGAACTGCCAGCCATAACCCATACCCCAGTCGGACGCGGCATCAGCGTCATCGCCCGCGTCGGGGTCGTCGAGCCGCGGATATTTCGCTCCGCCGCGGTTGGATATGTGCTTGCGTGTCGCTTCGGCGACGAGCGTTTCGTCAAGTATTCGTTTGCCGCCGAACACTCCCCGGTTAAGGTACAG
>DHAH01000023.1:1321-4078 GCA_002397345.1 Clostridiales bacterium UBA4959 | reverse complement strand
GGTCACATGTAAACCGAACCCGCCGTAGCAGATGCCGAGCGCCGATTTATCCCACATGACGCCGCCGCTCATGCCCAGCGGCTCGAACAGGCGGGGACGCAAGAATTCGTCGAGCGGCTGTCCCGTTCTCGCCTGCAGCGCCGCCGACAGCATGAAGGTCGCGCCGGTGTTATATGAGAACCTGCCGCCCGGCTCGTCCGTAAGCTCGCTTGTCAGGAACGCGGACACGCAGTCGTTTTCGCCGAAGATAAAATCGGCGTTATCTTTGTGTCCCGTACACATCGACAGCAGGTGGCGCAGCGTCATACGCTTTATCCTGTCGGAAATGTCAAGCTTCGCCGCATATTCGGGAAAGAACGACACCACGCTGTCGTCGGGCGAGAGCAGACCCTCCTGCACGGCAAACAATATCGCGGTGGAAGTGAAGCTCTTGCTTAAACTGTACATCACATGCGTATATTCCGCGCGGTAGGGCGCGTAATACGCCTCCGCGACGGTTTTTCCGCCGCGAAGCAGCTTAAATGAGTGGATTTCACAATCTTTTGCCGCCCAGTCGTTCACCATAGCGGTTATGGCGGCGGGCGATATGCCGGCTTCATATGACTTCGCGCGCGGAAATTCGAATTTTACTGCTATATTCATCACGACCTTCTCAAACGGGGGACGCCGCCGCTAATTTAGCGGCGGGCGGCGTCCCGGATTTGTTTTTATTTTAAAATATACGTCTTTATCTCAAACGGGCCGATCTCGTCGCGGAGCGCACCGTCGAATTTGACGGCTTCGGGGTTTTCTTCGACAAGGTTGCAGGCATACGCGGCTTCAAAGCCCCATGCCTTGTTTGTTTTAAGCTTGAAGCTTGCGCCCGAACCGATCGATTCGTATACGCGCACGACTACGCCGTCGCCGTCCTCGGCGCGTTTGACGCTCTCCAGCACAACGGCGGAGTTGTCAATCTCGAACAGCTCGCCGAAAAGCTTCGCGTCGTCCTTGGGCGCTTCGATATATCGCGGTTTAATATTGAGCTTATATCCTTCTTCAATAACGCCGCCCTCCGCGTAGTCGCCCTTGTGCGGGTAGATGGCGTAGGTGAAGTTGTGCACACCCTTGTCGGCGTCCTCGCCGGGGGACATCGAGCTGCGCAGCAGGTCCATATCAAGCGTGCAGTCCCAGATGCGGAAGCCGTATTTGCTGTCGGAGAGCAGAGCGACGCCGTAGTCGCGCTGTGACATATCGACCCATTTGTGGGCGCAGACCTCGATTTTCGCCTTATCCCAGCTTGTGTTGCGTATCGTGGGGCGCGGGATGTTGCCGAACTGGATTTCGCAGTCGGCGTAATCGGTTTTGACTGTCGTCGGGAAAGCTGTGCGCAGCATGCGGTGGGTTTCGCGCCAGTCAACCTCGGTCACGAAATCGACGCGCGCGCTGTTGTCGTACATTGTGACCTTCTGCGTTATCGTCGAGAGGTTGTATTTATAGGTTTGTGTCAGCACCGCCACGCAGCCGCTGTTCTCGAGCGTCGCGCCTGTTAATGTGCAGCGCTCCGACGGATTCTTCGCGTAATCGTCCGGCACTTCCCACGCGTCGGCGTTGTCCTCGTAAACGGTGAGTGTGTTGCCGGGAGCGCGCAGCGATTCGCGGCAGGTTAATTTATCCCACACACTGGTCACGCTGCCGTCGGCGGCGAAGTTGAGTCTTACATAATCGTTTTCCATGACAGCGCCGTAATCGGATTTTTCGGCTTTCACACCCGATTTGTCCGATTCTTTGACCTTTTTGGGTTTCGCCCAGCCGAACGCCGGCAGCTTGGCAAGTCTGTAACCCTTCCCTGTTTCGATATACTCCTCACGGTCAAATGGCAGGCTGTTAAACGCCAGCTTACCGCCGCCAGCCGCTTCCGCCAGCGCCGCGACCGCCGCGGCTGCTATGGCGTTTATTTCTCCCAGCAGCGTTTCATAACGCTCCAGCGACTCGGCATAGACGCGCTTGATCGACGAGCCGGGAATGATGTCGTGGAACTGGTAAAGGAGTATCTCTTTCCAGATTTCCTCAAAATCCTTTGCCGGATACTCGAAGCCCGTAATGCGCTCGGCGGCGGCGGCATACAGCTCGGCGTCGCGCAGAGCCTGCTCGCAGCGGCGGTTATACCATTTATTGCGCCCCTGCGTGGTATATGTGCCCTGATGGCGCTCGAAATACAGCTCGCCCGCCCAGGTGTTCAGTTTGTCAATATCTTTTTCTATGCGGCGGAAGAAGTCGATGGCGGTGCCCTGCTTGGTTTTGGGCAGACCCTTGTAATCCTTTTCACGGCTCAGCATCTCAAGATGCTCAGGGCCCGGTCCGCCGCCGCCATCGCCGATACCGAAGAGCAGCAGCGCCTCATTCGAGATTTTCTTCTCCGCGAAGTTATTCGCCGCGTTAAGCAGCGAACGCGGGGTCGCGCCGCTGTTATAGGTGCCCTCGGGCGGCATGTGCGCCAGCACCTCGCTGCCGTCGATGGCGCGCCATTTAAAGGTGTGGTACGGGATTTTATTTACGCGGTTCCACGACATTTTAATCGTCATAAAATAGTCGATGCCCGATTTTTTCATTATCTGCGGGATCTGCGCCGAATATCCGAACACGTCGGGCAGCCACAGCATTTTCTGGTCGTCGCCGAACTCCTCGCGCCAGAACCGCTTGCCGTAGAGAAGCTGACGCACCAGCGATTCGCCGCCCGTCACGTTGGTGTCGCATTCAACCCACAGACCGCCCTGAACT
>DHAH01000023.1:936-1156 GCA_002397345.1 Clostridiales bacterium UBA4959 | reverse complement strand
CCTGAACCTCGAAACGCCCCTCTTGGTGGCGCTTTTTCAGCTTGGCATAGAGCGCGGGGTACATATCCTTGCACCACTGGAGGAGTTGCGGCTGGCTCGCGCCGAAGATATAGTCGGGGTAGCGATCCATCAGCTCATTCATGGTCGCGAAGGTACGCCCGCCCTTGCGCTTTGTCTCGCGGATCGGCCACAGCCACGCGAGGTCAATGTGCGCGTGACC
>DHAH01000023.1:0-789 GCA_002397345.1 Clostridiales bacterium UBA4959 | reverse complement strand
GACAATATCTCGCCCGCGCGCGCCGTATCGCCGCTCTCGAGCGCTTCGAGCGCGGCGGCTGCCGCTTCGGACGCTTCGCCGCGGCGTGCTTCGTCTTTTGTGTCGCGCGCGAACATGGCGACGGTGATCAGGTCGTAATAGCGGTCGCGCAGCGTATCGTCGCAGAGAGCGACGTCGAGCTGGACGATCTTGCCCCTGTCGCGGTATTTGCCGAACAGGTCGTTGCAGCCCGTTTCGATCCACATATCGATTTTCTCGCCGCCCTTTGCGAGGTTGCATAACTGCAGCACACGTTTGCCCGGTTCGCCCAGACTTTTATCGAATTCCGATGAAACGTTGGTCAGACCGCGCACGGGTGTGCCGGTTTCGTCGAATACGCAGGCTTCGCCCGCGAAGTCGAGCAGCAGCACGACATGGCTGCCCGCCGCGCTTTCCGGTACGCTGCCGGTGACGCGGAACCACGCGCAGTCCCACAGCTTGCCCCAGTTGTCGCCGACGGCGGGTGTAATGTGCTCGCCCTCGGTGCGGCGCTCGTAGGGTACAGGCTCGGCGGTGCGCCAGCCCTCGCAGGAAAGCTGCGCCACGGGCGTGTATATGCGGTTCTTAACCTTCATCACGCGGTCGCGGAATTCGTTATAATCCATTCTTTATTACCTCATTATTTTATTACAAATATCGCAATTATTATATCAGTGGGGCGCGGTTTTGTCAACAACGACACACTATCTGTACATTATTTTAATTAATTATTCAATATTATAAACAGCGGCAGGGTTTTCACCCCGCCGC
>DHAH01000107.1:8549-9852 GCA_002397345.1 Clostridiales bacterium UBA4959 | reverse complement strand
GGACACATAGGAAAAGCCGCCGATGCTGTCCCCGTAATTGCCGGGCAGCGTGTAAAAATTGATATTTTCGGATTTGCAGAGCAGAAATTCCCTGGCCAGGAAGGAAATGTTGGCGGCGGTCAGTTCGGTGTCCACATATTCCGTGAAGATGGAGGATACCTTGGTCAGATTGGGTATGTTCCCCAGGGTGAGCATCTGGGAGGCGACGGATTTTAGAAAATCCTGCTGGGTCCCGATGCGCCCGATGTCGGCGTTGGCGTATCCGGAGCGGAAGCGCACCACCTTAAGAGCGTTTTCGCCGCTGAGCCATTGATACCCCTTGGGGATAGCAATGTTCAGGCTCTGATCCGGGTCGTTGTAATACATATTCACCGGCACGTCGTACCAGACGCCGCCGATGGCATCCACCAGCTTTTCGAAGGCCGTCAAATCCACCACGGCGTAAAAGTCCGTATAGAATCCGAGAAGATCCCGGAGGCCGTCGTTCAGGCCGTCGATGCCGTTGCCGCCCTGATTAAGGTCGTATCCGTACAGGACGTTGACTTTTTTGACGTTGGAAGGGGTGTTCACCAGGGTATCCCGGGGGATGCTGATGACGTTTATCGCGTGCGTATCGGTATTCAGGCTGCCCACGAGGATGGTGTCTGTGTTTGCGCCCACCTTGTCCTTGCCCACGATCCAAAAGGTATAGATGGCGTCGTTGTGGTCAGGTGAGTTCTGGGATTGGGAAGGAGAAGGAGGCCGCGGGGATTCGTCCGGGCCGGACCCGCCCTGATCTGAAGGCCGGACGGGCGCCGTCAGCCCGGCATCATGATGCCGGGGAGGAGATTCCCAGATGCTGTATGCCGCCACGGCAAGAACGAGAATACCAAACACCGAGCAGAGTATCGCCGCCACGGGAGACCTGCGCCGGGGGCGGCGGGTCTTTTTTCGCTTGCTGCCAATTAATTTCAAGTCTGTCAACCCTTCTGAATGAAATCATGCCTATGACAGGCTTAGACGAGGGACTTTTAAATTTGTTCACTGTTTTTTAAGACATTTTGCGGCTTCCGTGGTAAAATAACCCCATTGCGCGAGGGGGCTAAAGTGAAAAAATTTTGACATTACCGCCGGGCGACCCTGACAGACAGGGGTTCGGCGCAAAATGGAGGCCGACAGCATGAAGAAAATCCTGATCATCGGCGGCGTTGCCGGCGGCGCGACCGCGGCGGCGCGGCTTCGCCGTCTGGATGAATCCGCGAAGATTATCATATTTGAGCGCACGGGCTATGTGTCCTATGCCAACTGCGGCCTGCCGTATTAT
>DHAH01000107.1:8157-8393 GCA_002397345.1 Clostridiales bacterium UBA4959 | reverse complement strand
CCAACTGCGGCCTGCCGTATTATATCGGCGGCGTGATCAGAAGCAAAGGTGCCCTCACTCTCCAGACGCCGCAGGGCTTCCGCGAACGCTTCAACATTGACGTGCGCACCCGGCAGGAGGTTGTCGGGATAGACCGGGCGTCCGGGACCGTGACCGTAAAGCGTCTTGATGACGGCACGGAATACAGGGAAAGCTATGATAAGCTGATTCTGGCTCCCGGCGCGAGCCCGGCTGTG
>DHAH01000107.1:7648-7909 GCA_002397345.1 Clostridiales bacterium UBA4959 | reverse complement strand
CGTGGTCATGGGCGGCGGCTTTATCGGGATCGAGGTTGCGGAGAATCTGGTGCATGCCGGTATTGAGACCGTCATGCTGCAGCGCCGGGATCAGATCCTGCCCCCATTGGATTACGACATGGCCTGCCAGATCCACGGGTATCTGCGGAAAAAGGGGATTGACCTGCGCTTCCGGTCGTCGCCGGAGCGTTTTTCGGAAAAGGACGGACGGCTGCTGGTGACTCTCGCGGGCGGGGAGGCGCTGACCTGCGATCTGGCGGT
>DHAH01000107.1:0-7401 GCA_002397345.1 Clostridiales bacterium UBA4959 | reverse complement strand
CCTCAGACCCGGATATTTACGCGGCCGGCGACGCGGTGGAGGTCAGGCAGCTGGTGACCGGCGCGCCGGCCGTCATCCCCCTGGCCGGCCCCGCCAACAAGCAGGGCCGCATCGCGGCAGACAACATCTGCGGGATCGAGAGCCGGTACCGGGGTTCTCTCGGCACAAGCATCATCAAGATTTTTGACATGACCGCGGCGTCTGTGGGACTAAACGAAAAAACGGCCCGGGCCGCGGGTGTAAGTTACGACAAGACGGTCACCTATTCCGCGTCCCACGCCACGTATTATCCGGGGGCCGGGAGCATGACGCTGAAAACCATTTTCGACCCGGAAAGCGGCCGGATACTCGGCGCCCAGATCATCGGCTTTTCCGGTGTGGACAAACGGATCGACGTGATGGCGGCGGCCATCCGGGCGGGCATGACCGCCGGGGATCTGGCGGAGTTGGAGCTGGCTTATGCGCCGCCCTTCTCCTCGGCCAAGGACCCGGTGAATATGGCCGGCTTCGTCATTGAAAACATCAGGGGCGGGATCATGAAGCAGATTCACTGGAACGATGTGGAAAGCCTGCCCCGGGACGGAAGCGTGACCCTTCTGGACGTACAGGATCCTCGCGAGTTTTCGGCAGGCCATATCGACGGGGCAGTGAGTATTCCACTTGACGAACTGCGCGGCCGCGTATCGGAGTTGGACGCCGCAAAACCCGTGTATGTAAACTGCTATTCCGGTATGCGCAGTTATGTGGCCTGCCGGATGCTGACGGGGCTGGGCTTCGACTGCTATAACCTGGCGGGCGGATGGCGCTTTTACGCCAAGGCGGCCGGGAATGCCCCCGCGTCGGCGGCCGGAGCCTTCCCCTGCGGCGCAGCGCCTTTTTAACGGCGGGGAAAAGCGAATTATTTTCGGGAGTAAATCATGGAATCAATCAACAAACTCTTGGATAAATCCATAGGCGACTTCAGCCTCGGTACGCTGCTGTCGGTGCTGCTCATCTTTTTCATCGGGATCATCGTGATCAGAATTGCCAACAGGCTGACCGTCCGGGCCCTTGAAAAAAGCCGGCTGGAAAAGGGGCTGAAAAGCTTTATCAGTTCCTGTGTCAAGGTGGCCCTGTGGGTCATCGTGATCCTGATCCTTGCGGAGAAGATGGGGATTCCCTCCGCCACCCTGGTGGCGGCTCTGGGCGTCGTCGGGCTTGCACTGTCCCTGTCCCTGCAAAACATCCTGGAAAACCTGTTTTCCGGGTTCACGATCCTTTTCACCAAGCCATTTGTCTCCGGCGACCATGTGCAGCTGGATTCCGTGGAGGGCGAGGTCATGTCCATCCGCCTGTTTTATACCACGCTTCTTACGTTTGACAAAAGGCGAATATACGTGCCGAACCGGGAGATCGTTTCCACCCGGATCACCAACTGCACCAGCGAGCCCCTCCGGCGGGTGGACCGGGTTTTTGCCATTTCCTACGATTGCCCCGTGGACCGGGTGAGGGAGGCGCTGATTGCCGCCGCCCGGGCGGACGGCCGGATACTGGCCGATCCCGAGCCCGTTGTCCGGCTGTCGGCATATCAGGGGAGCAACATTGAATACACGCTGGTTTCCTGGGTTAAAAGCGCGGATTACTGGGGGGTATATTTCGACATGAACGAATCGGCCAAGGCATATTTGGACGCAGCCGGCCTTTTCATGTCCTATGACCGCCTGGATGTGCGTATGGCAGATATCCGTGGGCCCGAGTCCTCATAAAAAAAGCTTCCGGCCCCGGGCCGGAAGCTTTTTTATTATTCGTAAAGCGCCAGGAATTCTTCGAGGCACAGGCCGTTTTCCATGATATACGCGGCGGCCTCCCCGCCCACATAGCGAAAATGCCAAGGCTCGTACATCACGCCCGTTATATCGGTCTTGTCTTCGGGATAGCGGAGTATAAAGCCGAATTTCCAAGCGTTTTCGGCAAGCCATTTCGCCTCAAAAGTATTTTCGAAAGAGGTGTCGGCGGAAACAAGCGAGTGGATATCGGCGGTCAGCCCGAACTGATGCTCGCTCTGACCGGGAATGGCGGTGGTGGCGGCGACTTTTTCGCGCGCTTTTTCCTCGCCGAGATAGGCATAAACGCTCACGCGGGAATCGAAAAGCTGCTTCTGATATTCATACGAGCGATAACAGCTTGTCACCGTCAGCGTCTTTGTGCAGCCCGCGGCGTATGCTTCGTTCAGCATAGCCTCAAGCGACTTTGCCGCGATAAGACGCAGATATGGGCTTTCCACGCCCGTGCGCACATACGGCGCGCCCATCAGGTCGGCGGGTTTATACGACGCGTTAAGCATGTGTGTCTGGTTGACGAGCGTTATATACGCGTCCCGGTCGGCGGGGTTCATGAACTGTTCGTATTCCGACAAATCGCGGCTGAATGTGACATTATTTATGACCGAAAGGACATATTCCTCCTCGTCGACGACCGCCATAGCCGCATCCGCACCTGATGCGGACGCGGTTCGCGTCACTGCGGCAACAGATTTATAATCGCCGCCGCCGGATATATTTAAAAACGCTTTGAAAACGAATACCGACGCCGCGGTCAATATGAGATAGATGATTAAAAATAATATATACCGCGCGATATAAACACGGGTCAGCTTATCATTGCCGCGCGGCGGGGTATTTGTGTTTCTGCTGTCAGATGAATTCAAGATATTTTCTCTCTTTCAGCCACGGCGCGCCGTGACTTTGCGATTACAATTACATTAAATAAAACAAAATCGAAAAGAAGTGCAGTATGCTGCCCAGCAGCACGAACAGGTGAAAAATTGAGTGCATGTAACGGATCTTTTTGCCCAGCCCATACAGCACCGCGCCGATGGTGTACGCCACACCGCCGAATAAAATCAGCCACATGGGCGCGCCGCCCAAGCTGTCGAGCATAGGTTTAAACGCGACGATGATGCACCATCCCATGCCAAAATAGCTGATCATCGAGAACACGCGGTATTTTTTCAGGTCGATGGCGTTGAGCGTCACGCCCAGCGCGGCCATGCCCCAGACGACGCCGAAGATTGTCCAGCCGAGCGGCTCGTTTACGGGGCGCACGGCGCAGAGCGTTATGGGCGTATATGTGCCGGCGATCAGCAGAAAAATCGAGCAGTGATCGATTATCTGGAACACCTTTTTCGCTGTTGCGGTCTTTTTGGGCGACAGGCCGTGGTATATGCTCGACATTGTATATAGCAGTATCATCGTCGCGCCGTAGATAGCGCCAGACACGACACCCCATATATTATTGTGCAGCGTCGCAAAGATGACGCACAGCGAAACCGCGGCGGCCGCGAACGCTCCGCCCACGATATGGCTGGTCATATTGAAAATCTCTTCGCCGGTTGTATATGTGGGCAGCACGCGGTCCGCCAGTTTTGTGCGTTGCATTGTGGTGTTCTCCTGATTGTATATTTTATGTTGCGGATTTTCGGTCACGACCTGTCACGGCACGTCCGGTCATGGTATACCCGGTCATGGCACGCCCGGTCACGGCATACCCGGTCACGGCACGCCGTGACCCTACACAGATTCGTCGCGGATGATATGTTTTTATAAAATCGTGATTGCCATGTGGGGATTACCATGATGCCATGTGGGGACACGGCGTGCCGTGTCCGTTCATCGCACCATGTCCGTTTTTACGAATTTTTCATGTCGCGGGTTTTCGGTCACGGTACCCCGGTCATGGCACGCGCAGTCACGGCATATCCGGTCATACCCGGTCATGCACGCCCGGTCACGGCACGCCGTGACCCTACAGGTTAGGAATGTAGACAATCTTGTTCCCATTTTAACGGATTTGTGTCGATATAATTCCATATATTGTGATATTCTTGTTCGTCGCGGATGATATGGTCGTAAAATCGTGATTGCCATATTTTGTAGGGACACGGCGTGCCGTGTCCGTCTAATTCATGCAGCCGTTTTGTAACGGTTGATTTATACGCACGGATTATGGTTGATATTGATTGTTTTGTTGGTTTTGCAAATTCTGCAGGCTGCGGATTTTCGGTCACGGCACGCCGTGACCCTACGATTTCTATAATCATATGGATGTGATTGGGCATAATAATGTATTTTTGAATTTGTATCCCGTTGTTTCCCCGCAATTTGTTTGTATTCGCTATTTCTTCGAATGCAATTTTACCGCATTCGCTGCATAACATAACCCCATTTTTAATTTCGCCAAACAAATTTGCCCTGTTCTCTGTGCATATCGTTATAAAATACGCACCGTTTTGCGAATAATCATACCCCTTTAACCGTATCTTTTTGCGTTTAGGTAATTCCATTTATCACCGTATTACCCCTCCGCGCGGTTATACGCCGAAAATCTCGCCCATAAAGGCGCGCGACGCGGCAAGTTCCGCGCGGAGATCGCCGCCGAAACCGCATTCGGCGGTCACGCCGCCTGTGTAACCCGCGCCGCGCAGCGCCGACGCGAAGGCACGCAGATATGCGCCGCCGTTTTTACCCGGATAGACCCGCTCGGGCGGCTCCGCGATATGCGCATGCGCGATAAGCCCGGCGTATTTCGCGGCTCCCTCCGGCGATTCGCCCGCGCGGTGCATATGAAAGGAGTCGCAGAGCAGCTTGAAATTCGGCATGGCGACGCGCTTTACGACCGCCGCGCCCTCCGCGAGCGTGTTGACGATATCGGTTTCACCGGTGTGAAGCGGTTCCAGCGCGAGCGTGATATTATATCCGCTTAATATTATCGCCGCTTTTTCGCAGAAATAAGCGAACTTATCCATCGCTTTTTCCTGCGCCATGCCCTCGGGCTTGCGCCGCGCCGCGCCGCTGCCCAGTACGATTATCTCCGCGCCGAGCATCGCCGTGCGCTCTGCCGCAATTTTCACATGCTCCAGCGCGGCGTTAAACTGCGCGTCGTCGGCGAGTATCCGATAACTGCCCGGGATGAAGCAGTTGAAATGCCCGATACGGATCCCGCGTGACCGCGCGTCGCGCAGGGTACCCTCGTCAAGCCGCATCGCCGTATCGACTGTGGCTTCGACATAATCAAAACCCGCGTCGGTGATAAGGCGCACGCCCGACACAAGTCGGTCGAGCGGTGATTGGTCTGCGCCGCCCGCTCGCTGCAGGCAGCAGCCGAGCCTGATTCTGTCATTCTTCATAGTGATACCCCCTTGTAGGGAGCGACGCTTCCGTCGCTCCATGAAATGTTAATCAATACAACGTCGGGTCGAACTCCGCGCGGCGTCCCGGACAGGTTAAAATCGGGCAGCGCGAGCAGTTTTCATAACTTGTGTCGGTCGCGAATGCGATGCCCGACACGCTCTTTGTAGGCAGCATGAGCATACTGGGCTTCAAGGTTACGCCTATGGCAGAACGCACTTTATCCGATCCGCCGAATATATCAAAAAGCTGCTTCTGTCCGGTCAGCGGCCATTCTTTTATCGAGCCGGGGTTCATTGCCGCCAATTTGTTTTTAATGTCAAACCGCCGTTTTATATGTTCGTTTAAAAACGCCTGCATTTTGCGCAAATAACGCTTCATAATTTCGTCGACCCAATAAAACGCCAGCGGGTCGGAAAGTTCGCTGGCAAGCGCCGCAAGCTCGTCGCCGCAGGTGGTTATATAAGGGAACGCTCTGCCGACACCGCCTAAGTTTTGGCTCATCAGCGGCGAATCTATGCGCACGCCGCCGATTGTCACGCCGTCGGCATCGCGCTCCCCGACAGGGAACACGCCGTAAATCGCTTTCGGACGCGCCGCCGTGCCGAAGCGCGCGATAAGCTCGCGCAGCTCGTCGCCGCCCTCGGGTCCGGCAAGAAGTGCAAGCGCGGCAACGTCCGCTTCGTCAAGCGTGACTGCCGGGGTCAAAATCTCGATATTCATTCCGATGCCCCCTTTGCAGAGCGCGCCGCTGCCGGCGCTCTGTGTTAGAATATATCTGAATTAATATTTTACCTCTCTATGACTGATAAGTCAAGGCAAAACCGTGAATTTATTAACGCGGTCGATTATATAATATAACAAGTTTAAAACCGGCAAAATAAAACATGAAGGCCACGCAGTTTACATTACTAAAATTCGACAGCTAATGAAAAAATCCGCGTCATAACCCATATGTTCAAACTTTTGGCGCGGATTTTTATCGAATTTATAATCGAATTTAAGTATATTACGATTTTGTGCGATGAAGGAGCGTGGTCATAAATATGAAAAATGAATATCACAGCGCCGAGCCTCGGCGCATGGAATATCTCCCCGCGCGCGGATGGAAACGCGTGCTTGTGCTCGCCGCGTACATACTTATCGGGGCGGCGCTTGCTTTTATCGCGCTGCGCTGGCTGCTCGCACCCGCGCTGCCTTTTCTTGCCGCGTGGGCGGTCGCCGCGATCGTGCGGAAGATCACGGCGTTTTTATCGGCGATAAAATTTCCGCTTGCCGCTCACATCCCCGAACGGCTGATGAGCGTTATTCTGGTCTGCGGACTGTCGGCGCTGCTCGGGCTTGCCGTAACCTCGCTGGCAATGCTTGTGATAAACGGGATAAACGGGCTGCGCGAGAGCGCGGTCAACGAAACGGAAGCTATACTGGGCGATATCGAGCGTTTCCTCCGGTCAATCGCGGAATGGCTGCGTCTGCCAGAGGGGCTTGGGAACGGTTATCTGCACGAAATCGCGGCTGCGTTTGTGAAAAACACCGTTTCGGCGATAGCGGCGCGCGTGCCGGGATTTTTGGGCAGCGTTATCACCGTGCTGCCCGGCGTGATAATGTTTGCGGTCGTGACGTTTATCGCGTCGCTGTATCTCAGCGCTGATTATAAAAAGCTGGGTGCGGCGATATGGGCGCGCATACCCGACCGCGCGCGGAATTTCATCGGCGGGGCGGGGCGCAGGATAAGTCAGACGATGGGAAAGTTCCTCAAAGCATACGCAATCATCGCGTTCATTACCTTTTCCGAGTTATTGGTGGGATTAACCATCCTGCGGGTGGATTATGCGGTTTTATTTTCGATGCTGATTGCGCTTATCGACGCGCTGCCCTTTATCGGATCGGGCGCGGCGCTGATTCCGTGGGCGGCGGTGATGCTGCTGCGCGGAGATTTATACAAAGGAATCGGGTTGATTGTGATATACATTGTCATCCAATTAGTGCGGCAATTCGTCGAGCCGCGCGTAGTGGGTAAGGTATCGGGTCTGCATCCGCTCGCGGCGCTCGCCGCTATGTACTGCGGGCTGAAACTGTTCGGCGTTCTCGGCATGTTCGCGTTCCCGTTCGCCGCCGCTATCGCCTGCGGGCTATTGCAGGAGGGGGAACGGGGAGACGGGGAGACGGTCGCTTTCTGAAGAAAGCTCTGCAAAGACTTTTCCAATTAAATAATTATATAATTCGTTCTGATACT
>DHAH01000152.1:2999-3151 GCA_002397345.1 Clostridiales bacterium UBA4959 | reverse complement strand
TTCACAAGAAAAGAAAGAACATATCGTTTTCCCTGAATAAAAGAAACAACACATCATCTTCTTTTTTACAAGAAAAAACAACAGCACATCATTTCCTCTTCTTCCAAAAGAAGATATAACATTACCGTCTCCCTTGCGCAAGGGAAATATAT
>DHAH01000152.1:2223-2736 GCA_002397345.1 Clostridiales bacterium UBA4959 | reverse complement strand
GTGCCGTATTTTCTCTCCGCGCCTGAGATGCTCGCGGCGCTGAAGCCGGATATCTGCTCGATCGCGACCGGCGGGTATGAATATTCCTCCGACCATTACGAGCCGACAATGCAGGCGCTCGAAGCGGGCTGCCATGTACTGGGCGAAAAGCCCATCTCGAACGACCTGCGCCACGCGCGCGAGATGGTCGACACCGCGCGCCGCCTGAACCGCTGCTACGGCATAGATATGAACCACCGCTTCACGCCGGCAGCGCGTCAGGCAGAAAAATGGCTGGCGTCCGACCGGATCGGCGAGCTGCTGTTCTGCAACATGGCATTGTGGATCGGCAAATTCATGCCGCTCGACTCGGTGTATTACCACCTGAAAGCGCTCAACCCGCACAGCGTGAACATCATGCAGCACTTCTGCGGCCCGATAAAGGAAGTAAACTGCTTCGCCTATAAAGCGCAGGGCAGGGAGATCTGGTCGACCGCGTCGATGAATATGCGGTTCGAGTGCGGCGCGGTGGGT
>DHAH01000152.1:1765-2088 GCA_002397345.1 Clostridiales bacterium UBA4959 | reverse complement strand
GGTTCGAGTGCGGCGCGGTGGGTCACCTCACCAGCTCATATGACATAAAGCGCGGCCACCCCATGGAACGCTGCGAAGTCGCGGGTACGAACGGACGCTTCGTGTTCGAGGACATGTGGCGCGAGGCGACGCTTTACCCGGCGGAAACCGATTTGAAGGAAGTCTATACCAACCCCGTTTTCGGCGGTTATATGGGCTTTGACGATACCTTCCGCGCGCGGATCGCCGAATTTGTGCGTCAGGTCGATTCCGGCGCGAAACCCGACGAGATCGACGGCAGCGGGCAGGAGGGCTACGACGCGCAGCGCGTCATCCACGCGGCG
>DHAH01000152.1:585-1600 GCA_002397345.1 Clostridiales bacterium UBA4959 | reverse complement strand
CGCAGCGCGTCATCCACGCGGCGATAAAATCGCTGCAAAACGGCGGCGTGCCGGTTATGGTCGTCGACGTGACCGAATGAATGTACGACGAGTAATAATTTTAAGTATCATCGCGATTTTATGCGCCGCGCTGGTTTTTACGTCATGCGCTTCTGTTAAATCCGTTAAACGCGGCATTTTGTCGGCGGAAACAATGCGCGCGGGCGGCAGACTGTATCACGCGTCACGGATTTCATCAGTTTTTGAGTATGTTAACCTTGACAGCGCCAAAGGAGAGGCAAAGCCGCTCGTCCCGTGCGGTGTAAGCGGCTGCCTCCACGACAGCGACGCCTGCCCAGCGTATATACGCGGGCTGACCTGCTGGGTCGCGGACAACGCCACTTACAGCGGCGATTTATTCTACGCGCAGACGCGCTCGTATATCGATCCCGCGACTCACAAAAGCGCGCGCCACAACGTGATCGCGCGTCTGAACCCCGCGACAGGCGAAACCGCCACGCTGCTGACCGATTGGGAATACGCGATCGATCAACTGTTGTTATATGATAATAGTATATACTTTCTGTCCAAAAACGCCGACGGCTTGCATGATGTATGGCAAATATCCGAAAACGGCGGTGTGCCGTCGATATTCGTTAGAAACGACGGTGTTGATATCACCATGCTCGGTATGGAGAACCTCGCGTTTTTTGTCCAAAACAAAGACGGCGACGTGTTCCGCAGGGACGACGGAAACATGACGCGAATAACGGGATGTGAATATAATCGCGGAGTATATATTTGCGACAAGTATATTTATTATCCCGAGAAAAATAAAACCACCGCCGAATACGAATACCTGCCCGGCCGTACTATGCCCGACCCGAACGGCGGCGAGCCGCTCGACGTCGCCGTCGCGGTCAACGCCTGCGAATATTACCGTATACCGGCAAACTGGCTGACATCAAGTGAAGTAATGACGGAGTTTGTCACCTCTGGCGTTCAGGCGACGGACGGCGGGTATATCGAGGGCGGC
>DHAH01000152.1:0-480 GCA_002397345.1 Clostridiales bacterium UBA4959 | reverse complement strand
GGTATATCGAGGGCGGCAAGCTGTATCTGCCGGCATGGGATTTCAAGTATATCGGCTCGAAACCGTCGGACGGGGCGTATAACGATTATTTTTCGCGCACTGGCGGCGCGATTGCGGTCGTGGATTTGGAAACACTGCGCACCGAAACGCTTTTAACCGGCGCGGACTGCGATTTCACCGAGATTTACGCCGTCACCGTCGATTATATCGTCGGGCGCGCGTCAAGCCCGCTGTCGGCATACGCGGACGGCGTGAAAAACGATGAAAAAATTGTTGTGTATAACCGGAAGGACGGCAGCGTCCGGACGGTATTATCCGTATGGTAAAAGAGGGTCAAATTAACCTGACTTATATGAAAAACGAGAAATGCTATGTTAAACATTAATGAAATAGCGCGGCTTTATAATACCTCCGCTATTTCCGATGTTAAAGAAATTGATTCAAGCCGCGGAGATTTAGATAAAAGATATACATTTTTAT
>DHAH01000040.1:3899-4632 GCA_002397345.1 Clostridiales bacterium UBA4959 | reverse complement strand
ACTTCGCTTTCGAGGTGGAGCCGGTCTTCAATCCGTTTGCGCCGTTGTAGAAACGGATCAGGCGGTTGGTGTTGGTCAGCCCGAACGCGCCGTCGCGCACCGTATCCATCCAGATGGTGGTGTAGTCGAAGATTTTTTTGTGTTTCATCAGCTCGCTCGACATAATGGCGATGTCGCGGGCGCTGGTGGTGTGGTTTTCCACACTGTCGTCAAGCCCTGTGGCGTTCTCGAAATGGCTGTTTTCCATACCGAGCTGCTTTGCGCGCGCGTTCATGCGGTCAACAAACGCTTCTTCGCTGCCGGCGATAAGCTCGGCAAGCGCGACGGCGGCGTCATTGGCGGACGCGATGATCACAGACTTCAGCATTTCATCGACGGTCATCGCCTCTCCGACTTCGAGATATATCTGCGAGCCGCCCTTGCCCGCCGCTTCCGCGCTGACAGGCACATTGTCGGTAAGCTTTATTATACCCGAATCGATAGCTTCCATGACAAGCAGCAGCGTCATAACTTTTGTTACCGACGCGGGGGGCAATGGCTGATCGGCGTTTTTTTCGCACAAAACCCGTCCGGTTGACGCCTCTATGAGGATATATGACGGCGTGTCAAGCGTGAGGGTAAACTGTGCGGCAGCGTCAGCCGTATCCGGCGCGGGGCTGTCGGCGTATACGCGCAGTGTAAATGGTAAAATCAAAACCGCGCAGAGTAATAACGAAACAAGCTTTAAAAACGG
>DHAH01000040.1:3293-3698 GCA_002397345.1 Clostridiales bacterium UBA4959 | reverse complement strand
CACACGCGGAAATGTGATAAATTTCCGTATGGCGTCCGCGCGTTTTAATCGTCTTTGCGATAATAATTGATACTAAAAACGCGCCGTTTCAGGCGCGTTTAAAGCTGTTATTTTACCAGATATTTGCTAACCTTGGCGAGCAGATCGTCGCAGTCGTCCGAGTAGACGGTCATTTCGATAGGTGAAAGCAGGTCAAGGCTGAAGATACCCATTATTGACTTGCCGTCCACCACATAGCGGCCGGAGGTGAGGTCAATGTCAGCCGTCTGTGAGGTCACAAGGTTGACGAAGTCGCGAACATCCTGGATAGATTCGAGCTTGATAGTTACTTTTTTCATTGTGTAATTTATCCTTTCGCGCGGTCAGACCGCATTATTTTTAATATATTAATTATAACCTGCCTGC
>DHAH01000040.1:0-3174 GCA_002397345.1 Clostridiales bacterium UBA4959 | reverse complement strand
ATATTAATTATAACCTGCCTGCATGCCGTTGTCAATATCATTGCGGCGTAAAAGAGGAGTTATAGAAAAATATTGGCAGGATTACATTAAAAACGCGCCCGGCTGTTATTTTACGGTCGGGCGCGCGGTTATATTTATTATAAGGGGGTTCAGGAGACGGCGGCGGTGGTTTCTTCCGCTTCATTTACAGCTCCGCCGGCTTCTTCTGTGAATAATTCGGATGCTGAATCGTAGGCGGTCCACGAGAACTTATCATTGCCGAGCGGTTTGCCGACGTTGAAGTTGTATTCGATGGTATCGCCGGAGGCTACGGTGTTTGTGCCCGCTTTACCGGTCTTGGGCGGCAGTGTGTTAATTTTATATTCCCATAAATACATGTTGCCGTCGATTTCGGTGTTGTTGTAGAAGCTGAACTTAATGACGGATTCGTCCTTATCGTCATAAACTGCTTTAATACCATGGACGATAGCAGCTTCCTTGACTACCTGTAGTACGGTGGGGTTTTCGCCGGTGACTGCAACTTCGCCGTTGAATATCTGATCGGACCCCGCGGTGATCTTCAGCGTGACTTTTGTCTCCACGATCTGTCCCGCGCAAGAAGAAAGCGCCGTACCGATCATAACGACCACGAGCAATACTGCAATTTTCGCCATCTTTTTCATGAAAGTGATTTTCCTCCAAATTAATATCGTTTTAATGGAACTCTAACTATATGCAGTATACAAAATAGCGGAAACTCTTTCAAGCACATAAGATTAACAATATATGTATGACATATTAAATATTCGCAATGTCACACTACATATATGTTATAAATAAGCAATATAATACACGCCGCAGTAAAATATAATTCATATATAAAATATACAAATACCGCGGCGGCGGCGGTACGCGACAGTCTTGCGAAGCGAGCGGCGGCGAAAAACGCTGTCGCGGCGGCGAGCAGCGAGGCGGCGATCGCCGCGGCGGGCGCGTTGATGCCCGCGATGTCGCGCGTGCCGAACAGCATGGGGAGCTGTAAAAACGACGCGACGACAGAGCAGCAAAAGCACAGAATGCCGCGGTATTTGTCGTTCTCAAACGCCCGGCGTCGGTCGGCGTAGATAAGCCCCATCGCTCCGCCGAGCAGCGGGAACATGATAAGCTGTATAATATAAAACCACTCCGGGCGCATGACAAACGGAGCGTCATCCGAAAATGTGCCCCCGCCGCCAATGAAAGCCGATATTATGGCGGCGCCGAGCATCAGCGCCGCGCTCGCTCTCACGGTATTCCTGTCGGCGGCGTTTGGTCTGAGCATAAAGTTGCCTCCGGTGCATGTATTCACATACATTAATATGCTGTATAAACCTTTGATATGTGCAGGGCAAAGATCTTCGCCGCAGAATGCTATTATTGCGGCGGAAGCCCCCGCCCTACGTTATTATTGCGGAGTTAAAATAAAAAATCGCCCCCGGACGCGTTCGCTGTCCGGGGGTTCTATTCAATTGTATGTAAAATAGCGTACTATATTTGTTTCACCAGTGTCACGAGGGCGGTTATATCGTCCGCGTGCTCTCCGCGGAGCTTTGCTTCGTCAACGATCCTGTGTGCCAGCGCGTCGGGGTCAAATCCGTTTTCAGATGCCGCTTCTTGTTCGGCGGCTAAAAGCTCTGTGAGCCATACGGTTTCCTCGTTTTGCGCGACGCCGTCGCTGACCATTACTATCAAATCTCCGTCGAGGATGTTAAATTTTATCTCTTCCGCGTTGATCTCCCGCGTGAGTCCGACCGGCATTGCCGCCGCCGAGATCGCAAACAGCCTTCCGTCTCTTAAAAGATACGATGTCGCCGCGCCGCTTTTTATAAAACTCGCGTTTCCGTCGAGCAAATCAATTTCAAGTAAATCTACGGTGGCATGACATTCGATGTTTTTACAGCGGATGAAGTTGTTCAGCATCTCAAGCGTTATACTCTTGCGGTTTCCGGCGGAGAGCATACGCTGCAGGAAAACGCAGCAGAGCCGTGAGGTTAAGGCGGCATCCCTGCCGCTGCCCATACCGTCGGAGATACATGCATAATAATAATCCTCCGAATTATCAAACGATGTTTCGGTGTCGCCGTTCGGCTCACCGTCGATTTTGGCGCAGCCCGATGCGGCGGAACAGGCTTCGAATTTCCGGCGCGACGTGAGCGTCATGGTGGCGTAATCGCCGTCAAGCTCGAAATTCGGCGGTCCGAGTGTGGTCTCGCAGACGCGCCCGAAGGTTTCGGATAATTTCGCGGCGGTAAGCTTCACGCGGGATAAATCGACCCCTCCCGCAATAACGCTGCGCCTGCGCTTGCCGTAAACGGCGATGTTGGAGGTCTGAAAATCCATATATCGCGCCGCGCGCCGCAGCTTTTCACTGCGAGCCTCGTCCACGGTGTATTCGTCCCGATTATACGCAGCCGCTTCAGCGAGCAATTTTGCCGCCGCGCTGTAATCGAGCGCGAAAATCTCGGTGTTGTTATACCGCACCGCGTCTTCAAGCAATTTTATACGCGCGTCTTCAAGTTCAAGGGCGATAGTTTTTATCTGATAACAGTCGCGCGACAGCTCTGCTGTAAGCGACTCGTTGTCGGCGGTGCCGTCGGCGATTATGGAGCGTGAAAGCAGCTCCGTGGCGCGTTCGGGTACCCCGTTTTCAACGCAGCGCGCACAATTGCGGCATTTAACGCAGCGGCGCGCGAATATTTCACTTGCAAGCCGGCGCGCGTCGTAAATTCCCGGCCTTCTCAGGCGGTCGGAGAGGGTATAAAACACCTCTGACAGCGATTTCATCGCCTCCGACATTGCATTCAGCCTGACCTCGTCGCTTTTTTGCCGCTTCATAGCGACGGCTGCCTCACGGGCGCGCTCGTCGGGCGGCGCGATAGTTGATGAAAATATCATTACTCGGGGCAGCAGTCCCAGCCGCAGCGCCGCGATGTAGAGTCCCGACGCGCCGATGAGATCGGGCACAAGCGTACGCAGCGCCTCAAATCCGCTTGCGTATACGCCATAGGCGCCTCCCACCGCGCAGGTCGCGGCGCACATGCCCAGCACGCCCAGCCCTTGCAGCAGTCCGGCGGTCAGCCCCGCCAGCGCGAACGCGGGCGCGAGCAGGGGATTGTAGGCCAACCCGCAAACCAAACCGGTTACGCAGGCGCGCAG
>DHAH01000174.1:8355-8552 GCA_002397345.1 Clostridiales bacterium UBA4959 | reverse complement strand
TATTTCACCTTATTTGTTTGAAGCTGCCCGATGAAATGTATATTTATACGCTCCCTGTCGAGCAGGGGATATTTATCGAGCAGCTCCTGCACGCGGTTTTCGCCTATATCGCGCAGACCGCATTCGCGGCACGCAAGGTTGATTATCCCGGGCGGCACTGTTTTGGTTGCGCCGACCAGAATAACCTCCCGGTCGGC
>DHAH01000174.1:2495-8137 GCA_002397345.1 Clostridiales bacterium UBA4959 | reverse complement strand
ATTATCATTATCATTATCATTATCATTGTTATTATCTTTATCTTTATCATTCAACAACACGCCCGTCATACAGCCCCTTCCCTTTTGTGATAACCAGATCGTTGAGCGCCAGATAACCCGCGCCGTTGTTTTCAAACGCGGCGGCGCGCTTATCTTCGTTAATATGCTCGTATTCTTTTACGTAGAAATAGCCCTCTGACTCGAACAGCGGCTCGATGAGCTTAAAGCGGACGAAATTGCCGTTCAGCGTGTAAACCCCTTGCCTGCCGTCGACGATACGCACCGATTCGACGGGCACGCGGTAACCCGTATAAGAATCGCGTATAATCTCGATCGTCTGTTTGCGCAGATAATTGAAGTTTTCGGGCATTATGCCGGTGCCGAACACCAGCACGGCGTGGTCCTCGTCGGTCTGCTCTATAATTTTATTAAGCGTCATTGTAAGCTCCGTATCGCTGCTGTATGGGAATATGACGCTGTATTTTGTGCCGGCGGAGAAATAACGGAGCTGCTCTGTTTTAACCGGGCATGCGATGTACCAGTTATAATCCGAAACCAGTTTGCCGATGCCGTAACCGCCCGCATTGGGAGCGGCGGTTATCATGGCGTCGAAATCGGCAAGCGTCATTTTATCTAGCTTCGAGGAGCTGAACACCGACTCGTACCCGTCCAGTCCGGAATAAAAATACCCCGGCGACGGCGCCTTGACGGTTTCGGTTATATTGGTGAGCTGGCTCGTCAAGCCGCCCCTCTGGCTGTTCAGAGCGGTGATTTTATCGTCATAATTTTCGACGTTCTGGACAATAATACGTCGCTTGTTTAGCAGCACCAGCAGCTCATCTTTTTTACGCAGGGTGTATTCCAGATCCCCCACCCGTATGCGTTCGTGAATAACCGAATACAGACTCGCTATCTGCGCGTCGATAATCTTGGTATCGGAAACGGTGATATTCGCGCCGAGGCTGCTGGATTGCAATAATTCGAGCTTGCGGTCAAGCTCGATAATCTGCGAGCGCACATTCTTTCCGCCATCCGCGTAAACGCTTGCGACAGGCGCGCCCTTCCTGACTTTTATGCCGTCCGCGTATAAATAATTTACATCGCCCTGCGAAGAAGCGGACAGCACCAGCTCGTTCCGCATTATATAGCCGTCGAGCGGTATAAGCTCGCGCCCCGTTACGCTCTCTGCCGCAATGGTAGCAATATCGGGACTGCCCCCGCCGATGAGGTGATATATTATATATGCGATAAGCAGCAGCGAAATAACGGCGGATACAATGTAAACCGCCACATTTTTCAAAAATTGTGTATCCATATAATATGACCACGCTCCTTCGTTACAAAAAATATAATAATAACCGCGTGGTCGTGTATTGCGCGCTTCGCGCTTTATTTTTATTATTTATAATTTTTTTAAATATTGTAATAGTATAGCATATCAATACGCCGCGTTTAACAGTTCGAGCGAATTGTTTACAATATTTTTAAAACTCATATCACTGTAATTTTCATCGTAATAAAACCAGTGGATTTCCGGATCGCGCCTGAACCATGTGAGCTGGCGTTTGGCGTAATTGCGCGTATCCTGCTTGATGCGCTCGGCGACTAACGCCAAATCGTCATAGCCGTATTTCAAAAATTCGCTGTACCCGATAGCCTGCCCCGCCGTTTTACACAGCGGGTGTGGCAGATTTTGCATCTCACAGGCAAGCCCCGCGGCAAACATTTCGTCCACGCGGGCGTTGATGCGCGCGTAAAGCGTTTCGCGGTCGCGGAAATCCAGTCCGATTTTCACCGCGTTGAACCGTTTGCCGCGCTCCTTCGAGAACCGGTCCCACTCCGATTTCGTCATACCCGTGCCGATGTAAATCTCCAGCGCCCTGATCACGCGGCGGACGTTATTCGGGTGGATCGCAGACGCCGATACGGGGTCGCACTCGCACAGCCGGCTGTAAAGTTCATGGGGCGGCAGCTCGGTCAGTGAAGCGCGCACGGACGGGTCAATATCAGGCGAAAAACCGTCGACCTCCAATACACTGTCGAGATACAGACCCGTACCGCCGCAAAAAATGGGCAGCTTCCCGCGTGAAGCTATATCGCTCACAGCGGCGACAGCCCGCGCGCTGTAATCGGCGCAGGAGAACTCCTGTGACGGTGTGATGATGTCGATAAGATGGTGCGGGATTTCCGCACGCTCGGCGGAGGACGGCTTCGCGGTGCCTATATCCATGCCGATGTATACCTGCATGGAATCGCAGCTTATTATCTCGCCGCCGACTCGCCTCGCCAGCGCCATTGCCAGAGCCGATTTACCCGAAGCCGTAGGCCCTACTATCGCAAGAACTACAGGGGGAACGGGGATACGTGTGGTGGGGATAGGGTCAAGCAAGCTTGACCCCGATCCCCCCACGCCCCCGCAATCATGGGTAAAATAGTTATTAAATTGCATGTTTTTATTGTATTGTGATTATTTTTAAGATGGAGCGTCGGGGGCGACGCGAAACGGACGGAGCGTCGGGAACGACGCGTAACGGATGAAGTGTCGGGAACGACGCGTAACGGACGAAGCGTCGAGGGCGACGCTCCCTACATTATTGACATATAAAAATAATCATTTATCAAAAAGGTTTTGGGGGGTCTGGGGGACTTTTCCTCAAAAAGTCCCCCAGCGTTCCCCGCATCCCCGCATCTCCGTTCCCTCGTTAATGCTTTACGTTGTCGGCGACCAGCTTCACGAGCTGATCGACGCGCACGAACTCGATTTTATCGTCGAGCAGCGACAGTTTTTTCGCGAACTCCACCGCGTCGGCATAGGTATGCGACCAGCAGTGCACGACTATAACCGAATATGCGTCGGCTGTGGTAATATCATAGCCCTGTTTTTTTATGCTTTTTGCCACGCTTTGCGCGAAGCTGTCAACATTGACCTCCCATATCGCGTTGCGTACGGAAATAAACGGCTTGTCGCCCGACCACAGGATTTTGCCCTTCGCGCCCGCGTATTTATCGGGATAGGTGAAGAGCACGCCGCCCTTCAGCTTGTCAATCGAGGCGTATTTATCCAGCAGCTTCTGCGAAGGCACGGTATTATCCATGATGGTAATAGTGTCAAAATCGCATTTATCCATATAATAGCCGAGCTTTTGAATCTGCTTGTCCATAGCCCCCGATTTCAGCTCGGTGGGATAGAAATAGCCCGTACCCGACAGCGCGTTGACAAACACATCGTTCTCGGTTTGCTGCAAATACAGCCATTTCATCGTCTGTGGCGCTGCGTCGAGCAGCGTCGGCGGTATCATCCACGCCATGGGGATCGAGCCGCGCTCGGCATTGCCAAACCATTTGGGATTGTTAAAATCGTTGACCATCCACTGCACGTTGTCGCCGTCGGTCATCATCAGCGCGACGTAATGCTTGCCGTCGGCAGCCGTAGTAATACACTCGGCGTAATCGTTGATCTGCTCCATCTGCTCGCGCGGGAACGCCGAGAACAGGCTGAGGTTCCACGCGTGGTCGCTGGGCACGGTGATAAGCCCGTGATTTGCCTTTATTTTAACATGCTGGTATTCGTCGCCCGGCCCCCAGCCGAACACAATGCCGCCCTCATCTATATAACCGTGTATTTCCTCTGACTCTTTCACTTCGTTTTTATTGCCGTCGTTGTAAAAGTAAAAGCCCAAGCCATACGCGATACCCAAATCGCGCAGCGCGTAATTAGACGGCGTCTGCTGCACAAGAGCTGTGGTGTTCAGCTTGTTCTTATACGCCCGTATCGCGTCGGCATCAGTCATGCCCTGCGCGTCGGCGGCCTGTTTATACCCAAGCTGCTCAAGCTTTTCCGCTTCGTCTTTTGAAGCGACGAGGATACCCTCGGCGGCAGCTATCGTGCAGGCGGCGTTCACGCTTTTTTCGTTATACAAAACATATTCTTTGCGGCTCAGCATATCGCCGAATTTCTCAAGCGCCGCCCATACATCGTTGACATTCGAGGTTTTCACGCCCTCGACCTGCTTTTTTATCGCGCCGAGCCACATATCGGCGTTATGCCCGGAAATGCAGAGTACGGATTTGGTGCGCGCGGTCAAGCCCTGCAGGCTGAGCGCGAGCATCAGCTCGCCGTTGCCCGAAAAGTTTTGGATTACCGTTATAGTGTCAGGCAGCTCGCCCAATTTGGGCATGTAGCCCTGCCAGTCTTTGATTTCGTTTGTGCCTGTCATGCGTTCTCCTTTGGGTTTAACGGGATTTGTTTCAGCGGCGGTCGTATCAGCCGGAACTTCTTCTTTTGTTTCTGTCCCTGTTTCCGTTTCGGATTTGGACGGCATAATAAAATAAGCACACGACGACAGCATCCCGCCGGTTATAAACGCCGCGAGCAATGCCGCAAGCAGCGGGGATAATAATTTCCTCACGTTAAATTCAGCTCTTCCTTCACTTCGTTAAAGGCGTTCATCGCAAAATCCAGCTCGTCTTTCGAGTGAGCAGCCGATATTTGAACCCTGATCCTTGCCTTTCCTTTGGGTACCACCGGATAGAAAAACCCGACGACATACACGCCTTTTTGCAGCAGCAGCTCCGCCATTTTTTGGGCGAGCACGGCGTCCCCGAGCATTATAGGCACAATGGGATGCTCACCCGCGACTATCTTGAAACCGGATTCCGTCATCCCTTCCCGGAAATGTTTGGTGTTCGCCTCGAGCTTGTCCCTGTATTCGGTCGACGCCGAAAGCATATCGAGCACTTTTACCGACGCCGCCGCGATGGAGGGCGCAAGCGTATTCGAGAACAGATACGGTCTTGACCGCTGACGCAGCAGGTCAACAATCTCTTTTTTCGCGCTCGTATAACCGCCGCTCGCTCCGCCCAGCGCCTTGCCGAGCGTACCTGTTATTATATCCACACGGCCCATGACATCGCAGTATTCGTGCGTTCCGCGCCCTTTTTTGCCCATGAACCCGACCGCGTGGCTGTCATCGACCATGACAATGGCGTTATATTTATCCGCCAGATCGCATATGCCTTTTAAATTCGCTATAACGCCGTCCATGGAGAACACGCCGTCGGTGGCGATAAGCCGGATACGCGCGCCCTGCGCTTCTCTCAGCTTTTCTTCCAGATCCGCCATATCGTTGTTCTTATAGCGCAGGCGGCTTGCTTTGCACAGCCGTATCCCGTCGATAATACTGGCGTGGTTCAGCTCGTCGCTGATTACGGCGTCCGCTTCGGTTAAAAGCGTTTCAAACAGTCCGCCGTTCGCGTCGAAGCAGGAGGAATAAAGGATCGTATCCTCCATACCGAGAAAGGCAGAGAGTTTATCTTCCAATATTTTATGGATTTCCTGCGTTCCGCAGATAAACCGCACTGAGGATAAGCCGTAACCCCATTTGTCATAGCTCTCCTTCGCCGCGGCAATCACCTCCGGGTGTGAGGACAGCCCTAAATAGTTGTTGGCGCACATATTCAGCAGGCCGCCGCGTGTAGAGGTGTCTATCCTCGCCCTCTGAGGAGTGGTGATGACGCGTTCGTTTTTATATAATCCGCTTTGTTTTATCTCGTCAAGCTGATCGCTGTAATATTTGCGGGCATTTTCAAACATGAGTAGGTCTCCTTATTAATTTGATTGGGTGCGGCGGGGGGGGGAGGGG
>DHAH01000174.1:2011-2402 GCA_002397345.1 Clostridiales bacterium UBA4959 | reverse complement strand
GCGGCGGGAGGAGCAGAGCCCCTCCCCTACATAAGATTCATTTTCGTCAATCCCATTCGAGTATAACCTTACCCGAATTGCCCGACGCCATGACCTCGAAGCCCTTTTGGAAATCCGCAATATTATACCGGTGCGTGATTACAGGGGATATATCAAGCCCCGACTGGAGCATTACGGTCATTTTATACCACGTTTCATACATCTCGCGCCCGTATATGCCCTTGATAGTCAGCATGTTGAACACCACCTTTTCCCAGTTTATCAGAGTGCTGTTTTTCTGTATACCGAGCAGCGCGATTTTGCCGCCGTGACACATCACGTCGATCATGTCGGAAAGCGCTTTGCCGCTGCCCGACATTTCCAGCCCCACGTCAAAGCCTTCCTTCATATC
>DHAH01000174.1:0-1898 GCA_002397345.1 Clostridiales bacterium UBA4959 | reverse complement strand
CCTTCCTTCATATCCAGCTCTTTCATGACGTCAGAAAGCGACGTTGTTTTTATGTCCACCGCGCGCGTCACGCCCATTTTTTCGGCTAATTTCAGCCGGTAGGGGTTCATATCGGTTATAACGACATGCCTTGCGCCCGCGTGTTTTACAACAGCGGCAGCCATGATCCCGATAGGGCCTGCGCCGGTGATAAGCACATCCTCGCCCAGCACGTTATAGGCGAGCGCCGTATGCACGGCGTTGCCGAACGGATCAAAGCAACTGAACAGCTCCTTCGGCAGGCTCGGATCGCAGTGCCAGACGTTGGTTACGGGTATCGACAGATACTCGGCGAAAGCGCCGGGTCGGTTTACGCCTACGCCGCTCGTGTTCCTGCACAGGTGGCGCCTGCCCGCAAGGCAGTTTCTGCATACGCCGCACACCAAATGACCTTCGCCCGAAACGAGGTCGCCGATTTTAACATCGTGCACATTGCTGCCCATCGCAACAACCGTGCCGACAAATTCATGCCCGATCGTCATGGGAACGGGTATGGTTTTCTGCGACCATTCATCCCAGTTATAGATGTGTATGTCCGTTCCGCAGATAGAGGTTTTGCTGATTTTTATTAAAACGTCATTAATACCGTATTCGGGTACGGGAACTTCCTCCATCCATATACCCGGTTCGGCTTTCTTTTTAACAAGCGCTTTCATGGTTGTGGGTATGCTCATCTGACACTCCTAATTTTTATATATAAAGTATAATGGAACGGAAGTCTTTTAAAAATAATCCATTGAGGCAGGGAGCTTGGGGGGCATCATGCCCCCCTACGTTCTCCTCATCCCCTGTGACCTTAGCGGTATAACGGGCCGTATGCGGTGCAGGCGCGGTAGTCGGCGCTTTCCGAATCGGCGGTGCCGAACGCCGACCACGAATGCGGACGGTAGACGCGGCAGCCGCACACGTTGTGCATGGATACGGGTATGCGCAGCATCGACGCGAGCGTAATGATGTCCGCGCCCACATGCCCGTAGGCAAACGCGCCGTGGTTCGCGCCCCAGTTCGCCATGACATTGTATACATCGGTGAAGGCGCCGTCCCCAGTCAGGATAGGCGCGAAGTAGGTCGACGGCCATGTCGGATCGGTGCGGCCCAGGATTGTCATATTAACCTCATCAGGCAGGTCGACCGTATAGCCCTCGGCGATCTGGATCACCGGACCCAGCTTGTCAACCAGATTGACGCGCACCATAGTCACGGGCATCTCGCCCTTGGTCGAATACTGCGACGAGAATCCGCCGCCCCGGAAATAACCTTTATTGGCGGGCGCCCATTTGGTCGCGCCGAGCATCGCGGAAATATCGCCGTCGGTCAGCTCCCACCACGGCTTCATGGTCGGGACACCGTTTTCGTCGACGGTGCGGCCGTTGCCGTCGAGCGCAGCCGCGCCCGAGTTGATGAGGTGGATGAACCCGTTCTCCGCGTGCCCCTCAAGCATGTGACCGGTCACGCGCTTCACAGCGTCGGGACTCCAATAGGTGCGCACGTCGGCGAATACCGCCGAGCGGTTGGTGACAAGGTTCAGCATCAGCATAGGCAGCCCGTTGCAGTTGTCATTTTCGGTCGCCAGCATAAACGGCGCTCTTTTGCCGTTCCAGTCGAAACCGGTGTTGAGGATAGCTTCGGAGAAATCGGCGTTCGGCTTGTAATCCGTCCACATGCGCTGCCCCTGGAAACCGCCGAAGATGGCGTTGCGGCCGTTGGCTTCTTCTTCATAGCCCATTTCCGCCAGCTTGGGGTTGCCCAGCATGATGTCGCGGATGATCAGCGTCATTTTCGCGACGAATTCCCACTGAGCGGCTTCTTCCTCGGGCGAGCTCTGCCAATGCGGAGGGTTGGGGTCTGTCCCGCGCGGG
>DHAH01000052.1:3053-3684 GCA_002397345.1 Clostridiales bacterium UBA4959 | reverse complement strand
AAATGCAACATCGCAATTTAAAGCTGCGTTTACACTAAAAATTTACGGAATCGAAATTTCCGCCGTTTTGTTTTTTTACGGCATACAAGCTGATACATCCCGCCGGCTTCACCGAAACCCGCTTTACGCGCTGCCGCATGGGACGCGGGGTTGTCCTCCTGCGCCAGATACAGCGCTGTAACGCCCTCCTCATGCAGCATCCGCGCGAGCGCGGCGGCACATGCGGATGCGTAACCCCGCCCCGTATAGCCGTCCGCAGTTTCGACGCTGAGCTCCGCCCTGTCGCCGCCGCACGGCGATGCTGCCGCCGCGGACACTACTGCGTTATCGCGTATCACGACCAAAATGCGCTGCCCGAGCGAGTACATATAATCAAGGTCAAAGGTGGTCAGGTTGTCAAAGCCGGCTGACGGGTCGAACGGCACGGCTTCGCACGCCTCCCCGGCGGGTCTGCCGTTATATATCGTGTCGGGGGCGCCGTTATACCTGAAAATCCTCATGCTCCCGCAGTCGCCGGTCGGCACTAAGTTCTCGCGCTCGAGCAGCGGAGCCGCCGCCGATTCGATAAAAGCTACAGCCTCCGGCGATAATTCAATACCGGCGAAGCGGTTTATAAAATCGCGGGCAGCGG
>DHAH01000052.1:0-2934 GCA_002397345.1 Clostridiales bacterium UBA4959 | reverse complement strand
TAAAATCGCGGGCAGCGGCTTCAAGCTCGGCGCAGGCGCGCACGGTCGTCACACCGTCACCACAGGCGGCAACCTCAAACGGTATCGCTATCTCTGACAAGCCGCCGCAGTCAAGCGAATCTTCGATAATTAATTCTGCGGGCATATTACAGCCTGCAAACCTTCAGCGCCGGCTCGGGATAGGAGCCGTACAGTTCCATTGTCGCCGCATAGCCGCGCACGCCGTCGGACGCGCCCGGCTCGAGGATGCAGCACGATGCCGCCGCCGTACCCAGCTTCATCGCTTCGAGCAGGCCCATGCCGCGGTACGCGCCCAAAAGCACGCCCGTGCAGAAGGCGTCGCCCGCGCCGGTCGTGCCCTTGATAAGTGAGCGCGGAATATCCAGCGCGCCGAGCTGGTAATATGTGCCGTTCCTGTCCAGTCCATAACTGTTGTCGCGCGCGTGTATAACGATCCACTCGGATACGCCGCCCTCGCGCAGACGGCGGCATACCTCCGGGATAGCGTCGTCGTCAACGCTCCCGTCGTCTTTTGTAACGCGGACGCCGGTGATCTTGCCGGCTTCGGTTTCGTTTATAATGCAGTAGTCGAGATATTTCAGGCTCGGACGCACAACGGTTTCGTAACGGTCGCTCTCCTCGCTCACCACGTCAATCGACGTCTTAATGCCTTTCGCTTTTGCCGCCGCAAGCAGACGCGCCATACGCGTGCCGTATTCGCTGTCCGCAGCGTCAAGCGCGTCGAGCAGCAGCATATAGCCGACATGCAGTATATCGCCCTCGAGCTTATCGAAATCGAAATCGTTCACATCAAGCTCGGCGTTCGCGCCCCGGAACTGGAAATACGCACGGGTTCGGCGCTCGCTGTCGTACATGACGTCTGTAAACGAGGTCTGTCCGCCGATTTTTATACCCGAGGTGTCGATATTTTTATATTTATGTAAATTGTCAAGTACAAACGCGCCGTATTCATCGTCCCCTATGCGTCCGACCGCCGTAAGCGGCAGATTTGGGTCGAGCCGGGCGAAATCGACGATGCAGTTGTTAACCAGCCCTCCGCTCGAGCGCGAAACCGCCCTGATCGTAGTTAAATTGCACGAATCCGGATAGATATCAATTTTTTTAAGCATGTCAACGATCAGGTTTCCCGCGACAATAATACCTTTATTCATAAATATATACCTCACATCATTTTTTTGTTTTAAATTTGGTAATTTGTGTTATGATTTGCGGTAACAAATCCAATCACAAATTTTTTTGCTTTAAAACTGGAGATTTGTGTTATGATTTGCGGCAGCAAATCCAATCACAAATTTCCTTGTTTTAAAAATCCGAAATTTGTGATATAATGTACATTGATTTATGAGATTATATCATATATAATAATTCATGTAAACAGTTTTTCAAAATTTGTAGGGGCGAATCGCCCCAAATCGGAAAACCGATTTGGGGATATATCCGCCCGTAAAATGCGGGACGGCTATCTGTCGCCCGTATAAAATATTAGCGGGGGCGAAAAATGAAAAAAGCGTTAATGTACGGCGCGGGTAATATCGGACGGGGTTTTATCGGACAGCTTTTTTATATGTCAGGATATGAAACCGCGTTTGTGGACGTTAATACGGAGGTGGTTTCTCGGCTCAACGCCGACAGATCATATCCCATCTATATCACGCGGGGCGACAGGTATGAAGAATTCCGCGTCAAGCACGTGAGCGGCGTGAACGGGCGCGATACGGCTGCCGTCGCGGCGGCGATCGCAGACGCCGATATCGCGGCGACGGCAGTCGGCGTGAATGTCCTGCGTTTTATCGCGGAGCCGTTTGCCGCGGGGGTCGCGCTCCGGCGTGAGCGCGGGGTGTCCTCGCCCCTCAACGTGATAATCTGCGAAAACATGATCGGCGCGGATTCATATTTCGCGGGACTGGTTAAAGAGCATCTTTCGGACGGGGACAAAGAATATTTCGACGCGTATATAGGGCTTGTCGAACCGTCTATCGGGCGCATGGTGCCCGCCACGCCGCCCGAATTGTCACAGGGCAACCCTCTGGCGGTATGCGTGGAAGAATATTGCGAGCTGCCTGTCGATCGCGCGGCTTTTAAGGGGGAAATTCCCGAAATCGCGAACATGATACCCTTCTCGCCCTTCGGCTTTTTCATAGAGCGCAAACTGTTTCTGCACAATATGAGCCACGCGATGACCGCGTACCTCGGCGCGCTCAAGGGCTATACCTATGTGTGGGAAGCGGCGCGCGACCCCGAGATACAGCTCCCCGTCCTGCGCGCGCTGATAGAGAGCGCCCTCGCGTTGTCAGCCGAGCATAGCGTACCTTTTAGCGAGATATACTGGCATGTGGAAGATCTGCTCCTGCGTTTTAAAAATAAACTGCTGGGCGACACTGTGGAGCGTGTCGGACGTGACACAAAACGCAAGCTGGGCGAATATGACCGGCTCGTCGGCGCGGCTAAACTCTGCTATAAGCATGGCATCATCCCCACGCACATCTGCGCGGGGATCGCGGCGGGTTATATGTTCGATTCCGACGATTCGTCGCGCGGGGTTGTGAACTTCGTCAAAAACAACGGGCTTGACGCCGCAATGGCGCAGTACAGCGCCATAGTTGACTCGGGCTGCGATCTTGCAATGACGATCAGACACGCGTATTCGCTGCTTTCGCAGTATAAAGGCGGCTCGTTTTACGATATTATCGCGGAGTTACAAAAAAGATGAACAGTAGCAATTGTAAACTGCCCGACACCGTAGATTTTTCCGCGGACAAGCGCGCGCTGCGGATTATCGATCAGACTAAATTGCCCGGAGAGATGGCGCTGCTGGAGCTTACCGAACCGGACGAGATATACGAGGCCATAAAATCGCTGCGGGTACGGGGCGCTCCCGCGATAGGCGTTGCGGCGGCGATCGGGCTGTACTGC
>DHAH01000102.1:1969-3481 GCA_002397345.1 Clostridiales bacterium UBA4959 | reverse complement strand
GTAATAATAGCATACCCGCCGCCCCGTGTCAAGACCCTTTAATTAATGTAGTCATGCATTCTCCGCTTCCGCGGACATTGCTTTTTTTAGCCCTTAGCCTTATCGGGGCATAAGATATTAGAGGTAGTATTATATGCGATCCGTAATAATACCATTCTTTTTTGCGGGCTTGGCACCGGATGGTTTCCCCGGCAATTTTTGCCGATGAGAGCAATGCGCGCTAAACATTAAAACGAGGATTTATCCACATTTTATTAGGAGAATAATATAAACCGTATATAACAGCATAAATAACGGCAATAATAATGATGTGAAAAACTATATTGAAAAAGTTAAAACAAGGAGCTGAAATAAGTGAACATAAAACGCGGAGATATATATTACGCCGACCTCAGCCCCGTCATTGGATCCGAGCAGGGAGGGCTTCGCCCGGTTCTGATAGTACAGAACGATGTCGGAAACCGATACAGCCCTACCGTCATCGTCGCCGCTATCACCAGCCGGCTGGGCAAGACGCGATTGCCCACACATATCGATGTATATTGCGGACATAACGGTCGCGACAACAACAACGGGCGCGCCGAGATGGGGCTGGCGCGCGATTCGGTGATCCTGCTGGAGCAGATACGTACGCTTGACAAACGCAGACTGCGCGAACGCATCGGGCATCTTGAAGAAGATGTGATGCACGAGGTCAACGACGCGATTTCGGTCAGTTTCGGGCTGATAGGAACCGCTCCCGCAATCGGCGCCATTGCCGCCGGCATTGGCGGTAATAACGCTTCGGGGACAGGCGGCAGCGACGCTACGGGCTGATAATTATATATAAAACCGGCGGGGGTATGCCCCCGCCCTACAAATAATTGCACCTATCTACAATATATTAATAAAATCTACTTGAATTTTCAGGATACAGATGTTACAATTACTATAATTGTATAGATATTTTTCGCGAGGAGATTTAAAATGGCACTTGTAACAACTACCGAAATGTTTAAAAAAGCCTACGCCGGCGGATACGCCATCGGCGCATTTAATATCAACAACATGGAGATCGTGCAGGCTATAACTGAAACAGCGGCACAGCTCCGCAGCCCTGTCATCCTGCAGGTATCGGCGGGAGCGCGCAAATACGCCAAACCCGCCTATCTCACCGCGCTCGTCGATGCCGCGATGAAGGATACCGGAATGGATCTTGTGCTCCACCTTGATCACGGCGGAGCGGGACTGGATAAAGAGGGCGCGTTCGAGCAGCTTAAAAATTGTGTAGACACAGGCTTTTCGTCTGTTATGATAGACGGTTCGCATTATTCATTTGAAGAAAATATCGCTCTCACCAAACGTGTGGTAGAATACGCACACGCTCACGGTGTAGTAGTGGAAGCGGAACTTGGCAAACTTGCGGGTATAGAAGACGACGTCAAGGTCGCTTCTCACGACGCCATGTATACAGACCCCGGCGAGGTTGAGGAATTCGTATCCAAAACCGGCGTGGACAGCCTTGCCATAGCG
>DHAH01000102.1:0-1858 GCA_002397345.1 Clostridiales bacterium UBA4959 | reverse complement strand
AAGCCACGGTGCTTTCAAATTTAAAGGCGAGGCAAAATTACGTTTTGATATTCTTGAGGAAATAGGAAATCGACTGCCCGGCTTCCCCATCGTACTGCACGGAGCGTCCTCCGTCGTGCCGGAATACGTCGATACCATTAATAAATACGGCGGTAAAATGGAAGGTGCGACGGGCATTCCGGAAGATATGCTGCGCAAATCGGCGTCCATGGCGGTGTGCAAGATTAACATAGACAGCGACATCCGGCTCGCCATGACCGCGGGAATCCGCAAACATTTCGCGGAGCATCCCGACCACTTTGACCCGCGTCAATACCTTTCCGAAGCCCGCGACAACGTAAAAAAACTGGTCGAGCATAAAATCAACAATGTGCTTGGCTCGGCAGGAAAACTTTAATAAACGCGGTGAAAACCGTTTTATTACCATAACATTAAATTTGGGGCTGCGGTTACGACCGCCGCCCCACAAACATATATATCTGATATAAAAAATGAAGCAAATTGAAACTTTTATCATAAATTCCCACGATATTGATATGAACGGGGTCGCTACCCCCTCATCTGTGCTGCGATATTTGCAGGAAACCGCAAACCTTGAGCACTTCCGTCACGGTCCTACGACCGATGAACTGCGGCGCGACGGCAAGGCTTTCATAGTAAACAAGCTGTGCATTAATTACTACCGCCCGCTGCACGTTTATGATGAGATCACCGTCGAATCCTGGCTGTGTAAAACGCGGGTGATGACCTTCCTGCGCTGCGGACGTATATTTCGCGGAGATGTGCTTGTCGCGGAGCTCACCACATATTGGGCGCTTGTCGATATAAACAACCACAAACTGCTGCGCGCCGACGACATCAAATTGGGTTTCGGATATGACGAACCGCTGATGATGGAAACGCCGCCGCGTATTCTGCTGCCGCAGGATCTGATGTTGTCACTTGCGGGTGAACGGCTTGTCGGATATGCAGACGTTGACCTCAACAGGCACATGAACAATACCAAGTATCTTGATATGTTCTGCAGTTATATTCCGTCGATGGATAATAAAACGGTGGTTTCCGCCACTGTTTTCTATCATTCCGAAGCGCCGTTGGGTGAGGAGATCAAAATATATCGCAATAATAATGAATTTGATGATATATATTGTTTCCGCACCATAAAATCGGGCGGACTTATCAATGCGGAAGCAGTTATCAGGCTCGACGACCTCCGCTAAATAAACAGTTATGAATGTTGAAATAACCTCCGTGTCCGGCAATTTTCCCGCACTGACCGCACGGATGCTTTGGCTCGAGCTTGAAGCCGCCGGTATTATAAGCAGCAGCCCGGCGCCTGTTTTATATATTTATGTAGACACCGGCGGAAACACAACATTACAATGCGGTGATATTTGCGATGAAGACCGTTATTTTAAATACCCCTTCCGCATCGATATATTTATCGCGGCTGTTTCGCGTGTCCTTAAGGCGACAGCTTATAAACTTGATATTTCCCCGGAGACAAACATAAAAAAACTGCGTTTTATATTTAACGATGATTTAAAACAGTTCGCCATCGGTGATAAAATCGTTTCGCTGTCCGAGCGAGAATACCGGCTCCTAAGGTATCTCTACGATAGACGAGGCAGCGCCGTGGGCCGCGATGAACTTGTAGGCGCGGTATGGGACAATGAGGCCGGAAACGGCACCAATGTCGTCGAGGTCTATATTAACTATCTGCGCCGAAAACTTGAGAGCGTGACCGGCGAGCAGTTAATTTTCACCCGCCGCGGTCAAGGTTACGAATTCCGTGATATTATATAGCAGAGCGAAGCCTTTGTCGCTTCATTCAATTTAATATATTAAAGGGATGTTT
>DHAH01000043.1 GCA_002397345.1 Clostridiales bacterium UBA4959 | reverse complement strand
CCTCTGCGGAGGGGTGGCGCCGCAGCGCCGGGGTGGTCTCTGCGAGCGCGTAACGCCGGATGTTGCCGCCTGCGGGACCACCCCCCGCCCGCGGGCGGACCCCTCCCCGGAGGGGATTAGGGGACAGGAACGGTTCTCCTACGGAGTGCGGCGTATGCGGATGGCGTTTGGCGTACGCGTATGGGATGGAACCCCGCTCCTACAGGGACGCGCGTTTGGTTACCGTCTTTTTTCGGGTGCTCACGGGTTCTTTGCTGTCGACGAGGCTCATGAATACGTCCTCTAAATTCGCGCCCATCGCTTCCAGACCCACAAGCGGCAGGTTGTTCTTCGCGAGCAGGGAGAACAGCGGCTTGCGGAGGTCGACGCCCGATTCGCTTTCTATTATATATGTCACGCTGTCGGCGTCGTGCTGACCGACCGCCTCGGCGCTCATGACGCCCGTCTGACCGCGCAGCAGCGACAGCACTTCTTTTTGCGGGCCGCAGATTTTTGCGCTCAGTCTGCGGTTGTTTTCGACCGCGTTTGCGATATCCTCGGTGCGGCGGTCGGCGACCAGTTTGCCGCGGTTGATGATAACCACGCGGTCGCACACCGCCTGAACTTCGGACAGGATGTGCGTGCTGAGTATAATGGTGTGATCCAGTCCCAGCGTGCGGATAAGGTTGCGTACCTCGACGATCTGTTTGGGGTCAAGCCCGATTGTCGGCTCGTCCAGCACGATTACCTTGGGATTGCCGACAAGCGCCTGCGCGATGCCGACGCGCTGACGATAGCCTTTTGACAGATTGCCGATCACGCGTTTATACACATCGGCGATACGCACGACCTCGCTGACCTCGGTGAGGTGCTTTTTGCGGTTGAACGTGCATTTTTTCAGGTCATAGACGAAGTTCAGATAGTCCTCGACGGTCATGTCGGGATACAGCGGCGGCTGCTCGGGCAGATAGCCGATCATGCGCTTGACTTCGAAAGCGTTGTCCAAAATGTCCAGACCCCCGACCTCGACTGTGCCGGAGGTATAGGAGAGATAGCCCGTTAAGATATTCATCGTCGTGGATTTGCCCGCTCCGTTGGGGCCCAAAAATCCGACGATTTCGCCCTCTCCCACCTTGAAAGTGACGTCGTTCACGGCATATTTATTGCCGTAACGCTTCACCAGATGCTCGATATTTATCATTTAAAATCTCCGTAAAATCTCCGCTGATTTTATTTTGTGCTGCATTATAGTATTTTAAAAATTATATCACGCTAACATGAATTAATCATGAACATTTCGACGGCGGAACGTCCGTTTATGTCAATTTCACACAAAATTCAGCGTTCCGTCACATTGGGAAAATTAAAGCGTGAATCGTAAAATTAACGATTCACAGTAGATATTTGCGCGGGGATATGATATAATAATGGATATTAAACGCATTTACACAAAATAAGACGGGGATTTGTCCCCGCCGTTCATAAAAAAACACAAGGAGACTACAACAATGGAAGAAAAGACAAAGGCTGACGAACTGAAAGAAAAATTATTCTGCAAAAAAACCGATATTTTCGAGGCGCTCGGTGCGGATGGAAAAGCCAAATCCGACGAATACGCGCGCGGATACAGCAAATTCATGGACGCTGCCAAAACTGAACGCGAAGCCGTCGCCGAGGGCATAAAACTCGCGCAGGTGAAGGGTTTTGCCGAATTCAAGCTCGGCGGCAAGCTCGTGCCCGGCGGTAAATATTACTATAACAACCGCGGCAAAAGCCTGTTCGCGTTTGTCATCGGCTCGAGCCCCGCGGAAAAGGGCGTGGTCATCTCCGCCGCGCACGTCGATTCGCCGCGCATCGATCTCAAGCAGAACCCCCTTTATGAGGACAGCGGTTTAGCATTTTTTAAGACCCACTATTACGGGGGCATCAAAAAATATCAGTGGACAACCGTACCGCTGGCGATCCACGGCGTGGTGACGCTCGCCGACGGCAGAAATGTCGACGTGGTGATCGGCGAGGACGACGGAGATCCGGTGTTCTATATCACCGACCTGCTGATCCATCTTGCCAAAGATCAGATGAACAAATCGCTTGCCGAGGGCATCACCGGCGAGGGTCTGAATATATTACTCGGCTCTGAACCATATCCCGAAGCCAAAGATGATAAGATAAAACTCAACATACTTTCGATTCTCAACGAAAAATACGGCATGACCGAGACGGATTTCCGAAGCGCGGAGCTGACGATGGTGCCCGCGCTCAAGGCGCGCGACGTCGGGCTTGACCGCAGCTTCATCGGCGCGTACGGGCATGACGACCGCGTCTGCGCATATCCCGCGCTGACCGCGGTGCTCGATACCGACGCGCCCGCGCGCACGATCATGGCGGTGCTCGCCGATAAAGAAGAGATCGGCAGCGTGGGCGTATCGGGTATGGAATGCGCCATATTCGATGACCTGCTTGACGAAATCGCCATTGCCGGCGGCTGCAGCCCGCGTGTGCTGCGCGCGAACTCCGTATGCCTGTCGGCTGACGTGAACGCCGCGTTTGACCCCAACTTCGGCGACGTATACGAGCGCCGCAATACCGCGTTTGCTAACGGCGGCGTGGTGCTGACCAAATATACAGGCTCGCGCGGTAAATCGGGCAGCTCCGACGCCAGCGCCGAGCTTATCGGGCAGATCCGTAAAATCTTCGACGACGCAAACGTCGTTTGGCAGACGGGCGAGCTGGGTAAAGTCGATCAGGGCGGCGGCGGAACAGTCGCGGCCTACATCGCCAACCGCAATATCGAAACAGTCGATCTGGGCGTGCCCGTGCTCTCCATGCACGCGCCGTGGGAGCTGATCGCCAAAACCGACCTGTACATGACTTACAAAGCCTTCCGCGCCTTCAACGCGAAATAAGAACGGAGATACGGGGATACGCTGGGGGAGGTAAGACCTC
>DHAH01000041.1:2717-3820 GCA_002397345.1 Clostridiales bacterium UBA4959 | reverse complement strand
CAGCGTATCCCCGTATCTCCGTACCCCCCCGTATCTTAATAAAAAAGGAGCAGACTAATGAAAAAAATCGGGCTTATCCCCAATATAGTTAAAGACGGGGATCTCGCGCATACCAAAAAGATCATCGGCGAGCTGTGCCGTTATGACTGCGAGATATACATGCCCGAGGTGTTTCGCGAGCTGCTGGAGAGCGACGGCGTAGGCTGCGGTAGATTGCGGTTCGGCGAGGTCGGAGATTTCGCGGAGATTTGTGTGGTATTGGGCGGCGACGGGTCGATGATAAGAGCGGCGAAAAAAGTCGCGCCGCGCGGCGTACCGCTGCTCGGTATAAATTTAGGGCGCGTGGGATATTTAGCCGAACTGGAAATTGACGAAACCGCGATGCTGTCGGCGCTGTTTAACGGTAAGTACAACATCGAAGAGCGTCTTATGCTGCGCGTCGAGCTGCTGCGCGTCGGACGCGAGCCGCTTGTGACCGCGCCCGCGATCAACGACGCGGTTGTAACGCACGGCGCGGTGTCGCGGCTGGTGGATATGATGCTCTACTGTGACGGACGGCAGGTCACCGCCTATCGTGCCGACGGGCTGATCGCGGCGACGCCGACCGGCTCGACGGCGTATTCTATGTCGGCGGGCGGGCCGATTATTGACCCCATGCTCGATTGTGTGTGCGTCACTCCCATCTGCCCGCATTCGCTTTACGCCAGACCGCTGATATTTTCCGGCGCGTCCGAGCTCATGATCGAGGATATTTGCTCGGATACCGTAACGCTGTACCTCACCGTCGACGGCAACGAAACCTATCGGCTCAGCCGCGGCGACCGCGTGCGCATTACTAAATCAGAAATAGCGGCAAAGCTGATCCGGCTCGACGCTAAATCCGGAGCCTACGGCTTCTACGGCGTGCTGCATAAAAAGATGACAGAATAACTGGGGACGGGGACGAGGGACGGGGGAACGCGTGGTGGGGAGCGGATCAAGCAAGCTTGATCCCACTCCCCCCACACCCGCAACCCTGGGGAAAATAATTGCGCCGCCTATCTCAGACAGGCGGCGCAAACTGATTAAAGATAAACCATTTTTAATAATAGTTCGTTATAAAA
>DHAH01000041.1:1372-2475 GCA_002397345.1 Clostridiales bacterium UBA4959 | reverse complement strand
TTTCTTCAGAAAGCGCGTTCTCTTTTAATGGACTTTCTCTTCAGTCTGACCGCCCATCATTACGGGGCGGGGAAGAATTTGAATTCGGAGAACTGGCAGAGATCGCCGCCGAAAACAGAGGTGATTTCGAGTTTGAAGAATGTAAACTTATCGTGGTTGTTAACGATGTAGCTCTTGGAATCTGTGAAGAAATCGGTGGGCATAGCCGCGCCCTCGATTTTCGACAATACTGTCCAGGTCGTACCATCGTTTGAACCGTAGAAAGTCCATGATTTGGGTGTGCGTTCGGGAGAATCGTTCGCGGTGGTGAACTTGTAGGAACCGACCGAAACTGCCTCTTTCATCTTCCATGTGATGACAGGAGTCGGGTTGGGCAGACAATATTTGGTCTTGCTGTTGCCGTCGAAAATGCTGGGAGCGGATTCATTCTCGCTGAAACCAGCCTGAGCGTCTATGGATTCAACATCAACGAGTTTCTGTAAACCGACGGGGGCGATAGTGGTAAATTTAATACCGTTTGCGGTTACTATGTACGGACCCCAGCCGTTATCATTCTGCGCGTCCTCGATCTTGATGTAGATATAGCCGTCGTACGCGGTGATGAATTCGGAAACGTTAACGTTACGCAGCTCGCGGTTGGCGCCCCAATCGGGCTTTGCGTCGGCGGGCTTGACCGCTTCTTCCATAACTTTATAATTCACGTTGTCAACCGACGCGGAGATTTTATACTGCGCGCCGATCTTGGCGGTGAACTGCGCGTATTTATCGTGCGCGGAAACGGGGAATCTGTAGATGATATAATTCTTTCCGTCAAGGAAGCGGTCGTCGCCGCCTTTACCGGCGTCTTTTGTAACTTCGACAAGATATTTTTTCTCATCGTCGGAGAACGGTTTGAAAGAATAGCTCTGACCGGCTGCGACGCTGGTGGTGAACACGATTCTGTCGGCGGAAACTATGTACGGACCCCAACCGTTATCGCTCTGGGCGTCCTCAATCTTGATGTAGATAAATCCGGCTTCTCCGGTGAGGAAGGACGCGAGGTTATAGGTGCGGGATTTGCGCTCCGCTCCCCAGTCTTCCTTTGCGTCGGCGGGCTTGACCGC
>DHAH01000041.1:963-1188 GCA_002397345.1 Clostridiales bacterium UBA4959 | reverse complement strand
GGAGATTTTATACTGCGCGCCGACGGTTAAGGTCAGTTTTGCGAAAAGATCCTTCGAGGTGACGGGGAATTTGTAAACGATGAACTGTTCTTTATCAAAGAACCAGTTGCCGTTGTCTTTGCCGGGTTCCTTGGAAATTTCTTGGACATAGCTTGTTTCCTCGTCGGTGAGAGGTTTAAACGAGACAGTCCTTGCCGACGCGGCGACGGTGAGCAGCGCGGCGAA
>DHAH01000041.1:560-840 GCA_002397345.1 Clostridiales bacterium UBA4959 | reverse complement strand
AGCGCGATGAAAATGACAATGCCAAACTTTTTCATGTTATGCCTCCAATATAATGTACATTGAGGTTATATTTACCATAACCTGTCCGAGTATTATATTAACATATACTTTTCAAAATGTCAACGGTATTTTATAAAAATCGCCGTATATTATTAAATAAAAATTAATGTGACGTAAAATACTGTGAACCATATGATAATTATTATTGTAGTCAGAACAAATTGATATATCCGCCGCGCTTGACACGGAGAACGCGATGCTGTATAATCTACTTTATTAA
>DHAH01000041.1:0-454 GCA_002397345.1 Clostridiales bacterium UBA4959 | reverse complement strand
ATTAAAAAGCAATAAAAGCAATAAAAAGGAAAAAGATGTTAAAAATTGAACGTCTGACAAAGAATTACGGAGCCAAAAAAGCGGTGGACGACCTGTCGCTGCATATACGCGCGGGCGAAATCTGCGGTTTTATCGGTCACAACGGCGCGGGTAAAACCACGACGATCAAATGCGCATGCGGCATTTTACCGTTCGAAGCGGGTGAGATATATGTCGACGGCATATCGGTCAAAAGCGATCCGACCGAGTGCAAAAAGCGCATTGCGTATCTGCCTGACAACCCCGATTTATATGAGTTTTTATCGGGTATCAAATATCTGAACTTCATCGCCGACATCTTTGCGGTCGGCAAATCCGAGCGTGAGGAGCGCATCGCCAAATATGCCGACATGTTCGAGCTGACCTCGTCGCTCGCGCAGCCGATCAGCTCATATTCGCACGGCATGAAGCAAAA
>DHAH01000020.1:10646-10789 GCA_002397345.1 Clostridiales bacterium UBA4959 | reverse complement strand
GTCAGCCCGTTGATGACCGGGATGCCCGACCATTTGGCAAGATCTTCGACCTCTTTCTGCTCGAACGTGCGGATCATAATGCCGTCGAGATAGCGCCCCAGCACGCGCGCCGTGTCCTCGACCGGCTCGCCGCGCCCGATCTG
>DHAH01000020.1:9087-10419 GCA_002397345.1 Clostridiales bacterium UBA4959 | reverse complement strand
CCGAGCTGGTACATGCCCACCTCAAACGAAACGCGTGTGCGCGTGGACGACTTTTGGAATATCATACCCAGCGTCTTGCCCGCCAGATGCGGGTGTGCGATACGGTTTTTATTTTCATATTTAAGCTGAACCGCAAGATTGAGGATGTCGTCTATGTCGGTTTTGGTCAGATCCGACATTTTAAGCAGGCTGTGCTTCATTTATATATTACCCCTCATAAAAATAGTCAAATAAATTGTAGCAGACAGCTCGGAGGGGCGTCGCCCTCGAGCTGTCCACTATAGATAACTTTCTTTTGAAAAAAAGTTATCTACGGAGAAAAGTTTCCCTTGGAACCGCAAACAGTGACAAATTTCATTTAATTTTTATATCTTTTCTCAAAAGTTTTTGCGGAACTTTTAAAATTCTCAGCTATGCTGAGAATTAAAAAGCGACCGTCCCCCCGTTCCTCGTATCCTGTTTCAGTTGGTTTTCGAAAATACCGAGTCCTTCGTCGAGCTCGGCATAGCTTATCGTCAGCGGCGGCAGGAAGCGCAGCACGTTTGTGCCCGCGGTCAGGAGCAGCAGCCCCGCCTTGCAGCAGTCTTGTATAACCGCGTGCGGATCGCCGGTGATTTCCACGCCTGTCATCAAACCCAGCCCGCGCACCTCACGCACACAGGCGAGCTTCATTCCGGTGATGCGGCAGCGCATATATTCGCCCTTTTCGCGCACCGAGCGCAGGAATGCCGGATCGCTCACCCTGCCCACCACCTCGAGCGCGCCCGCGCAGGCGATGGGATTGCCCCCGAAGGTCGAGCCGTGACTGCCCGGCCCGAGCACCAACGCGAATTTTTCGCCGCACATGAACGCGCCTATGGGCAGCCCGCCGCCCAGTCCCTTCGCGGCTGTGACGATGTCCGGCTCCACACCATAATGCTGGTATGTAAAAAACTGCCCTGTCCGTCCGATACCCGTCTGCACCTCGTCGAAAATCAGCGCCACATCACGCTCGCGGCACAATTCCTCCGCGCCGCGCAGATATGCGCTCCGCAGGAAGTTCACGCCCCCCTCGCCTTGGATCGGCTCGATAAGCAGCGCGCACACATCGGGCGTCATTGCCTCGCGCAGCGCGTCGAGGTCGTTTGAGGCGACATATTTAAACCCCTCTGTATACGGCGCGAAGTCTATGTGAAAGCGGTCCTGACCCGTCGCGGCGAGCGTGGTTATCGTGCGCCCGTGGAACGAGTTCTTCAGCGTTATCACCGTCGCGCGTTTGTTGCCCGGAGCGTTGTCGCCGTATTTATCGCGGCTGTACTTGCGCGCGAGTTTTATCGCGCCCTCGTTCGCCTC
>DHAH01000020.1:8243-8983 GCA_002397345.1 Clostridiales bacterium UBA4959 | reverse complement strand
GCGCCCTCGTTCGCCTCCGCGCCAGAGCTGCACAGGAACACGCGCGCCATGCCCGCCGCCGACGTCAGCTTCTCCGCCAGTTCCGCCGCGCTCGGCGATACATAATAATTGGAACAGTGCGCTAACCTGTCTACCTGCGCTTTTACCGCCGCCGTCCAGCCGTCGTCGCACATGCCGAGCGAATTTACGCCGATTCCCGCTGTAAAGTCAATATATTTTTTACCGTCGCAGTCGTAAAGCGTGGCGTTTTTGCCATGCGAAACCGCGAGGGGCATTCGGGAATATGTGCCCATCATGTTGTCGGCGTCAAGACCGAGATAATATGCGTTGTTTTTAATTATTTCCATATCCTTCGTTCCCCCCGTTATCTGTTATGTTATTTTACGAACATCGTGCCTATACCCTCATCGGACAGCATCTCGATGAGTATCGAGTGCAATATCCGACCGTCGAGTATGCAGGTGTGTGCAATGCCGTCGTTTATCGCTCCGACACAGCACTGCACTTTTGGTATCATACCGCCCGAGATCACGCCCGACTCGATGAGCGCCGGTATCTCGCCGGTTTTCACCAACGGGATCAGCGTATCTTCGTCCTTGGGATCGCGCATCAGCCCTCTCACATCCGTGAGCAGCAGCAGGTTCGACGCGTTAAGCGCCGCCGCTATCTTCGCCGCCGCAAAATCGGCGTTGATGTTATATGTCATGCCGTCGTCGACACCCGCCGCGACGGTCGAGATG
>DHAH01000020.1:393-8107 GCA_002397345.1 Clostridiales bacterium UBA4959 | reverse complement strand
CGCCGCCCCCCGCCGCGACGGTCGAGATGACCGGTATATAGCCAAGTTCGAGGTTGTCGCGTATCACCGAAACATCCACCGACACGATCTCGCCCACGTTGCCGTAATCGTTCTGTCCGTCGTCGAGCTTCTTTGCCTTTATCATGCCGCCGTCGATACCGCACAAGCCCACGGCGCGCCCGCCGATATGGCCGATGAGGTTGACGAGGTCTTTATTGGTCTTGCCCGCCAGCACCATCTGCACAACGGATATATCGTCGTCGTCCGTATAGCGCAGCCCGTTGACAAACCGGCTCTCTTTGCCCAGTCGGCTCAGCATGTCGGTTATCTCCGGTCCGCCGCCGTGCACAAGCACGACGCGGATACCGACCAGCGAAAGCAGCACAAGGTCGGAGATAACCGCTTCCTTCAAGCCCGGGCTGAGCATCGCGCTGCCACCGTATTTTACAACGACTGTTTTTCCGGTATATTTTTGTATGTAGGGCAGCGCCTGGGTCAGCACGCGCGCCTTATCCATGTTTGAGATAAACATATACTTTAACTCCTATAATCCCCGTTTATACGCACGTATTCGTAGCTTAAATCGCAGCCCCAAGCCGTCGCGGCGGCGCTGCCGCAGCCGCAGTCGACATCAATGTAGATATAATCGCGCGACAAGATTTCTTTCGCCTTTTCTTCATCGACAGGAATCGCGCGTCCGCCGCTGCATACCGCTATTTCGCCGGACTTTGAGCGGAACCTAACATCGATTTTATCTGTATCCAATGCCACGCCCGCGTAACCGAGCGCGCACAATACCCTGCCCCAGTTGGCGTCCGCACCGAACATCGCGGTCTTGACCAGCGACGATTTTATCACCGATTTGGCAAGCTTCCGCGCGCCGTCCGCATCATAATAATTCGCTATATTGCATTCCAGCAGTTTTGTCGCGCCCTCGCCGTCGGACGCTATTGATTTTGCCATACGCGTGCAGAGCGTGAGCAGCGCCGCGCGGAAAATCTCGTAATCTTCGCCCTCCGGCGCGGTGATACGCGTGTTGCCCGCCAGACCCGACGCCATAATCACGACCATGTCGTTTGTCGAGGTGTCGCCGTCGATGCTGACCATGTTAAACGTGTCGCATACGACCGATTTCAACGCCGCCTGCAGTGCCGCGGGTTCAATCGCCGCGTCGGTGGTTATAAATCCGAGCATTGTCGCCATGTTCGGCTCAATCATGCCGGAGCCTTTGCAGATGCCGCCGAGCTTCACGGCAGCGTCCTGCTTTGACGCTCCGCCGAGCTTGAATTCACATGCGTATTCTTTCAATTTGGTATCGGTGGTCATTATCGCGGCTGCCGCCGACTGCGAGCCGTCCGGCGAGCCGTCAAGCGCCGCCGCCAGCGCCGGTATCGCGGTTATGATAGGCTCGATGGGCAGTGGCTGACCGATTACGCCCGTTGACGCGACGGCGATGTCGCATTCGGCTATGCCCAGCTCCTCCGCAAGTCTGGCACAGGTGAGGTTGGCTTTGTCGTAACCGTCGGCTGTGCAGGTGTTGGCGTTACCGCTGTTGCAGATTATTGCCTGCGCGTACCCGTCGGAAAGATGCGCTCTTGTCACGCCGACGGGCGCGGCGAATACTTTATTGGTTGTATAAACCCCCGCCGCCGAGCAGCGGCAGTCGGCGGCGATCAGCGCAAGATCGCGCCGCGATTTGTTCTTGCGCAGACCGCAGTGTACGCCCGACGCGCGGAAACCGCGCGGCGCGGTCACTCCGCCGGAGATTTTTGTGATTTCTATGTCCATTTGGTATCTACCCTTCATATGAATGCAACTGCGGGGGAACGGGGGAACGGAGAACGAGAGGGACGGGGAACGGGGAACGGGGAACGCGCTTTTCTGAAGAAAAGCTGTGCAAAATACTTTTAAACAAATAAAATAAATAAAAAATATATAGCAGAAGGGGGTGCCCTTCTTGATATATTAAAAAACTACGGGCGGCTGCAACAAACCGGCGGCTTCATCCAGTCCGAAACGGATATTTAAATTCTGTATCGCCTGACCTGCCGCGCCTTTGACCATGTTATCGATTACCGAGCAGACGATGAGCGTACCCGTGCGCTCGTCGGCGTGAAGCGAAATGTCGCAGTAGTTGGAGGCGCGCACATTGCGAATCGCGGCGTATTCGCCCAGCGGCATGACGCGCACGAACCGCTCGCCGGCATAAAATTTTTCGTAAATTTTATGTATCTCCTCCAGCGCCGTGCCCGTTGTCAGCTTGCAGTAGATAGTCGATTCAATACCGCGGCTGACGGGCAGCAGATGGGGCACAAACGTGACGCGGAGCTTTTGTCCCGCAAGCGTCGAAAGCGTCTGCTCGATTTCGGGCGTATGGCGATGACAGCCCGCTTTATACGCGGCGAAGTTTTCGTTTGCGTCGGGGAAATGCGTGTTCTGCGTCAGTCCGCGTCCCGCGCCGGTTACGCCCGATTTTGCGTCGATGATTATCCCCTCGGCTGCTGCAAGCCCATTTTTAAGCGCGGGCGCAAGTCCGAGCGCGATCGAGGTCGGATAACAGCCGGGGTTCCCGATGATATCGGCGTTTATAATCCGTTCGCGGAACAGCTCCGGCAGCGCGTAGACGGCTCTTTCATGAAGCTGCGGTAATTTATAGCCCAGCCCGTACCATTTCTCGTACTCCGCTTCGTCATACAGTCTGAAATCCGCGCCCAGATCGATAAATACAGCGCCGCGCGCGACGCATTTTTCCGCTATCTCCTCCGACAGTCCGTGCGGCAGACTCGCGAACACCGCGTCAGACGCGGCGATAACCTCATCCATTGCAGTAAGCGGCAGATCGCATATATTTTTCAGGCTTGGGTATATCTCCGACATCCTTTTACCCTCGAACGAAACCGACGACAGCCCTGTAATTTTTACGGCAGGATGTGACAGCAGCAGCCGAACCAGCTCCGCGCCCGCGTAGCCTGTCGCGCCTATGATACCGACGTTAATCATTGTGTTCACCTATAAAATCAGCGAGCGATTTCAATTGAGCCTGCACCGACCCGGCGGCTGGCCCGCCTTTTATATTGCGGCGGCTAACGCAGGCCTCGAGGTTGATTGCGTCGTAGATACCGCATTCGAACGCCGCGTCAAAAGATTTATATTCGTCAAGCGTGAGGGTTTCGAAGGTTTTATTGTTGGCAATGCAATAAGCCACAAGCTTTCCTACCACTTTATAAGCGTCCCGGAAGGGCAGCCCCCTGCGCACGAGATAGTCGGCGCAATCGGTGGCGGCAATGAATCCGCCCGACGCGGCGCGGCGCATATTATCGGCGTTAACCGTGAGCGTGGCGAACATACCGGTAAACAGCTCAAGACAAAGCTTGACGGTGTCAAGCGCGTCGAAAATCGCTTCTTTGTCCTCCTGCATGTCTTTGTTATAAGCAAGCGGCAGCCCCTTCATCACGGTGAGCAGCGTAACCAGCGAGCCTGTCACCCGGCCCGTCTTGCTGCGCACCAGCTCGGCGACGTCGGGGTTCTTTTTTTGAGGCATTATCGAGGATCCGGTCGAAAATGCGTCGTCAAGCGTCGCAAACCCAAATTCGGAGCTGGACCACAGGATAATTTCTTCCGAAAAACGCGACAGATGCGTCATTATAATCGTCAGCGCCGACGCCACCTCGAGTACGAAATCGCGGTCGGACACGCCGTCGATGCTGTTTTCCGTAACGCCGTCAAATCCCAGCTCATCCGCGACCGATTCGCGGTCGAGCGGGTAGGTCGTCGCCGCCAGCGCGCACGAGCCGAGCGGCGAGAGGTTCATGCGCCGCGCCGCGTCGTCCAGCCTGCCCATATCGCGGCGCAGCATCTGCGCGTAGGCGAGAATATGGTGCGCGAAGGTTACCGGCTGCGCGCGCTGGAGGTGCGTATAACCGGGCATAATCGTGCCGGCGTGCGCCGTTGCCTTGTCATATATGGCTTTCAGCAAGGCGTTGATTTTGGTTTTCACCGCCGCTATCTCGCCGCGCAGGTACAGCCTTATATCAAGCGCGACCTGATCGTTGCGGCTGCGTGCGGTGTGCAGCTTTTTGCCCGGCTCGCCGATCCGCGCGGTCAGAGCGGCTTCCACAAACATGTGGATGTCCTCGGCGGTCGGATCAATTTCAAGCGCGCCCGATTCGAGGTCGGATAATATCCCGCCCAGCCCGCTGATTATCAGCTCCGCGTCGGCGGGGGTGATGATTCCCTGCCGGCCGAGCATGGCGGCGTGCGCCATGCTGCCCTCTATATCGCAGACGTACATGCGGCTGTCGAACGCGATCGACGAATTGAAATCGTTTACTCTGCTGTCAAGTTCTTTGCTAAACCGTCCAGCCCACATCTTATCAGATTGTTTCATTTAAATGTCACCCATGCAAAAGTACGGGGATGCGATCGAGGGCGCTGCCCTCGAGCTGTCCCGCTATAGACAACTTTTTTCTCGAAGAAAAGTTGTCTCAAAACAAATGTCTAAATCTTAATCTTTTAGTTCAAAAGTTTTTGCGGAGCTTTTTTCAAAAAGCGACCGTTCCCCCGTTCCCCGTTCTCCCGTTCCTCCGCGCCGCAACGGCGATCGGCAAACCGAACAGGTTGATGAAGCCCTCGGAATCCTTTTGATTGTACACGTTATCTTCGCCGAACGTCGCGATATCCTCGCTGTACAGCGAATAGGGCGAGGTAATCGACGCGGTGATTATATTGCCCTTATACAGTTTGAGTTTTACGTCGCCGGTCACATATTCCTGCGTCTTATCCACAAACGCCGACAGCGCCTCGCGCAGGGGCGTGAACCACTGCCCATAATAAACCAGATCGGCGAATTTACCCGCGAGCTGCTGTTTTGTATGCATTGTGTCGCGGTCGAGCGTCAGCGTTTCGAGCGCCTCATGCGCGGCGTAAAGTATCGTTCCGCCGGGCGTTTCATACACGCCGCGGCTCTTCATACCCACCAGCCGATTCTCGACCATGTCGAGCAGCCCGATACCGTTCTCGCCGCCCAGCTTATTGAGCTTTTCCATGAGCGCAACGGAGCCGAGGATCTCGCCGTCAAGCTTTGTCGGTATGCCGCGCTCGAACGAGATCGTCACATACGACGGCTTATCGGGCGCGGCTTCGGGGGTCACGCCCATTTCAAGGATTTTATCATACATCGGCTCGTTTGCCGGATCCTCGAGATCCAGTCCCTCGTGCGAGAGGTGCCACAGGTTTTTATCTTTTGAATAATTAGTCTCGCGGTTAATCTTCAGGGGCACGTTTTTGGCGATCGCGTAATCAATCTCCTCGTCGCGCGATTTAATATCCCACACGCGCCACGGCGCGATGATCGTCATGTCGGGCGCGAACGCCTTGATGGTCAGCTCGAAACGCACCTGGTCGTTGCCCTTGCCCGTGCAGCCGTGCGCGATGGCGTCGGCGCCCTCGGCAAGCGCGATCTCGACGATTCTCTTTGCGATTACAGGACGCGCGAACGACGTGCCGAGCAGATATTTATTTTCATATTTCGCGCCCGCCTTCATCGTGGGATAAATGTAGTCCTCGATGAATTCCTTGCGCAAATCCTCTATATACAGCTTCGACGCGCCGGTCGCGAGCGCCTTTGCCTCAAGCCCGTCAAGCTCGTCTGCCTGACCCACGTTTCCGGAAACCGCTATGACCTCACAGCCGGGATAATTATCCTTCAGCCACGGGATTATTATCGAGGTGTCAAGTCCGCCCGAATAAGCGAGCACTATCTTTTTAATCTGTTTCAACATTTTCTTTTACTCCGTTGATGTTATTTATATTGTATGCAATTATATCACGGCGTGCATAATTATGCAATATACATTATGCACAAACTTGTATAATTATGCACGATTATTTTGCCGCCTATTTTTACCTCGTCTAAAATCCGCGCGCGCGTTAATAATACTGTGGAGGAGTTGATTATCATAAATTTAAATATAAAAAGCGGACGGCGTTTTAGCGCCATAATAAAAAAGGCACGCGGCAATAAAGCGCGGCTCGCCGTCTTCGCGGTGTGGGCGGCGCTGTCGCTGCTTTCCATAACGATTATTATCTGCGCAGGACACGCCGTTAATGCGCTGGCGGATGGATTTTTCAATAATGCGGACGCGGTAAACGCAATAGCGTCGACCGAAGGCAGCACATCGGCTGTAAACTGGTATTGCAAAAACAACGACACGCACGCGCGCCCCGAGCTGCCTTCGGAATTAAAATCGCTGACCCGGAACAACGGCGTCTGGCTTGGCGGCGAGGGCTGCGGCAAGGTTATATACCTGACCTTTGACGCGGGTTATGAAAACGGCAATGTGGTAAAGATACTTGATATATTGAAAACAAAAAACGTTCCCGGTGCGTTTTTTGTGCTTGACAACCTGATCCGCCGCAATTCCGAGCTGGTGAAGCGCATGAGCTCCGAAGGCCATTTGGTCTGCAACCACACCAGCCACCACAAGGATATGACGAAGCTGACCGCCGACGAGTTTAAAGCCGAATTGACAACGCTCGAGGACACGGCGCGCTCTGTCGCGGGAGTGGAGCTGGCGAAATTCTATCGCCCGCCCTGCGGCACGTTCAGCGAGCGCGATCTGCGGTTAGCGTCGGAGCTGGGCTATAAAACCGTGATGTGGAGCTATGCCTACGCCGATTGGGACAACAAAACGCAGATGATACCCGCTAAAGCGCTGGATAAACTGCTGGGACACACGCACGAAGGCATGGTGCTGCTGCTTCATCCGACCTCATCCACCAACGCCGAGATCCTTTCCGAATTTATCGACCGCATGACGGCCGACGGCTGGCGGTTCGGCAAGCTCGACGAGCTGACCGTCGGGTAAACGATAATATGCGTTTTATTGCACACTGTTTATTATTATGCACGGCTATTGCATTTTTATTTACACCGGTCATCGCGTCGGCGGATGATTCCGACGGTATATACAGCGAACCCGAGCTGATTCTCGGCGATACGCGCGGGCTGACTAGTTTATTCCGCATGCCCGATATCGCCGGCGCGGGCTATAATGTCTTTGGCGACAACAAATATGTCGCTCTTACGTTTGACGACGGTCCGCACAAGCTGTATACGGCACAAATTTTGGATATTCTTGCCGAATACGGCGTGAAAGCGACGTTTTTCATCGTCGGCAAGAATTGCGAAAAATATCCGGAGCTTGTGAAACGCGAAATTGACGATGGACACGAAGTCGGCAACCACACCTATTCTCACCCCGATATCGGAACCTTGGACGAGAGCGGTCTGGTGCATGAGGTTCTCGCCGCGGAAGAGACGCTGCAAGGGCTGCGTGAGTACAAGCCGAAGCTGTTCCGGCCGCCCGCCGGCAAATACAACGCCGCCATCGACCGTATCATCGCAAAACTGAACTATACAGCAGTATTGTGGAACGTTGACACGCAGGACTGGAAAGCGCCGGCTACGGAAAAGATCACCGCGAGGGTCTTTAAAAACGTAAAACCGGGCAATATTATCCTCATGCACGATTATGTAGTGGGTAAAAGCCACACGCCCGAATCGCTGCGCGTTATTCTGCCGCAATTGATCGAACAGGGCTACCGTTTCGTCACTATGTCTGAACTGATACGCGCCAGCGGCAATGGCCAAGAATAATCCATGGACGCGGGGGACGCGGGGAACGCGGGGAACGGGGATACGCTGGGGGAGGTA
>DHAH01000020.1:0-166 GCA_002397345.1 Clostridiales bacterium UBA4959 | reverse complement strand
CTCCCCCAGACCCCCGCAGTAATAGGATAATTTTACATAATACTGTAAAAGTCATTAACAATACAAACCCCATCCGGCTCTCGCACGAACGGGGTTTATCTTCAATATAAAGCAAGACTACGGTATAAAGGGGTATTGCTAATATTTTTAATTTGTTTTTTTATTT
>DHAH01000039.1:7484-7630 GCA_002397345.1 Clostridiales bacterium UBA4959 | reverse complement strand
TTCGCCGTAGACGCCCATGCGGAAGGATTTAACGCGCGGATCGCGTTTGAACTGCTCCCACAGCGCGCGTTTTAATGCACCTGTGCCCTTGCCGTGTATGATAGTCACGCTGTGCATACCCGCGACTTTAGCGTCGTCGAGGAATT
>DHAH01000039.1:6847-7293 GCA_002397345.1 Clostridiales bacterium UBA4959 | reverse complement strand
AGTGAAGTGCCAGCCGTCATCGCCGTTCTGACCGCGCAGGTCAAGGGAGGGTGAGAACGACTTTACTACCGCGTCGCGGTATTGCGCAGCGGTGTGTGTCTTGCGCTCGGCGTCGGTGAAGGTCACGCCCTCTTCGATGAGTTTTAAGTTTTTTATATTGGTTTTCGTGTTGATAATCCCCGCTTTGACCATAACGTCGCCTCCGGAATCGGGGTCGGAGGTCAGCACGCCGCGCTTGTTTATGTTAATTATCAGCACCTCGTCGCCCTTGCGCAGCGGGCGGGGCAGCACATAATCTTCGTCGGTAAGCTCGCGTACGGGGCTTGCCTCACTGCGTGCGTCGCGGATTTTACGCCGGATTTCGCGGCGCGCCGACTCGAGCGAGCTGCCCAGCGCTTCGTTTTCGCGTTGGCGCTTGACTTCTTCAAGCTGCTCCATCACAAATT
>DHAH01000039.1:5035-6778 GCA_002397345.1 Clostridiales bacterium UBA4959 | reverse complement strand
TGTTCAATAAGTATTAACGGGTCCGTACAGCTTTGTCTTGCCAGTTCAAGCTGCTCCATCACAAATTCGCTTGTGACTTTCGCGCCCTCGATGATCTGTATCGCCTTTGCCTGAGCGCGTTCCAATTCGCGTTCCGATTCGGCGGAACGTTTGCGTAATTTTTCTTCCTCGGCTTTTTTAAACGCCTGAAACTCGGCGCGCAGCCGCGCGGCTTCGTCGCGCTGACGCTCCATCTCGATGCGGCTTTCTTCCAGCCTTTCAATAACCAGCTCGAACCGCTTGTCGTCGCCATTGATGCGCCGTTTCGCGTCCTCGACCACAGCGGCGTCAAGCCCCAATTTAAGAGAAATCGCAAACGCGTTCGATTTACCCGGCGAGCCGATTATCAGGCGATAAGTCGGACGCAGCGTTTCCACATCGAATTCGCAGGAAGCGTTTGCCACCCCGTCGGTGTCCAGCGCGTATGCCTTCAGCTCCGCGTAGTGCGTCGTCGCGACGCAGATAGCGCCGCGGCGGCGTATAACCTCGAGGATCGAGATCGCCAGCGCCGCGCCCTCGGTCGGGTCGGTACCCGCGCCCAGCTCGTCAAACAGCACCAGACTGTTTTTGTCAGCGGCTCCCATTATCGACGCGATATTGACCATGTGCGCCGAGAAGGTGGAAAGCGACTGCTCGATTGACTGCTCGTCGCCGATGTCGGCGAGCACCGCGTCGAAAACGCATAGCTGCGAGGTATCATCGGCGGGGATGTGCAGCCCCGACTGCGCCATGAGCGCGAAGAGTCCGAGCGTTTTCAGCGTCACGGTTTTACCGCCGGTGTTCGGACCGGTCACGACCAGCGTGTTATAATCGCGCGCGCCGTTCTTACCGATCAATATTGTGACGGGCACGACGGATTTTTTGTCGAGCAGCGGATGACGCGCGCGGTACAGCTCGACGCAGCGCTCTTTTACAATACGCGGAGCGGAAGCGTCGAGCCGGAACGACAGCTCCGCCTTTGCGAAGATGAACGCCAGTTCGGTGATGTTATAGTAGTCGCGGCTGATGATATCCGCGGAATTCGCACAGTCGGCGGACAGCTCGGCAAGGATACGCTCGATCTCGTGCGCTTCGCGGCTCTCCAGCTCGCGCAGCTCGTTGTTTGCCTCCACAACCGCCAGCGGCTCGATGAACATCGTCGCGCCCGACGCCGATGTGTCGTGGATAAGACCCTTGATTTCGTTTTTATACTCTGTTTTAACGGGAATCACATAGCGCCCGTTGCGCATGGTGATGATGTTGTCCTGCAAAAATTTACCGTAAGCGTCGCCCTGCACATATTTTTGCAGCGTGTCGCGGATGCGGTTTGACGCAATTTTCATCTTGCGGCGGATGTCGGCAAGCTCGGGGCTTGCCTCGTCGGCGATCATGTCCTCGGCGACGATGGCGCGCGTGATTTTGTTCTCTAGCGTCCGCACGGGCTCCAGACGCCCGAAAAATTCGTCGAGCGCCGAATCCTCGAGCGATCCGCGTTTGTCGGCGTTGTAGTAATCGCCGAGCCGGCGCGCGACGCAGAGCACCGCCGCAATATCAAGCAGCTCGCGCGCCGGCAGCACGGCAGACTTTTCCGCCCTATCGAGCGCGCCGTTTATGTCTTTCACCCCGCCGAATGGGGGAGTACCCTTGATCGACGCGAGTTTTTTCGCGTCGGAGGTCTGCTCCAACCGTTTTACAATGCGTTCGGCATCATAATCGGGGCGCAGT
>DHAH01000039.1:4526-4925 GCA_002397345.1 Clostridiales bacterium UBA4959 | reverse complement strand
GCGCAGTCGCAGACACAGCTCACGCGCGCCCTCGGTAGCGGCGCATTCGGCGAGCAGATCGAGGATTTTATAAAATTCAAGTGTATAAAGCGCTTTTCCCATCCCGGGGGTTTCTCCCGGTTCGGGCGGCGCGTATAAAATTTCGTTTGATGTCATTTTTTTATCGTTTCTTTGTATATTTTAAGTTCCGGAAAATTTTCTCCAATGTGGTTGGTCAGATACAATTCCGCCACTCTGCCCAGCTCCGCCGTATCCTGCTCGGACAGGCTGAAAGAAAACGCCTTTTTGGGCGGCGACGCGAACACATAACGCAGCGCGGTCAGGATTAAATCGGACAGCGGGATTATAACCGACGCTTCGCGGATTTCGTCCATGCCGGGCTGTGTAAAATGTTTGGTA
>DHAH01000039.1:3777-4373 GCA_002397345.1 Clostridiales bacterium UBA4959 | reverse complement strand
GGAGTATTATTATAAAGGCAGTCGCCGCATACAAGCCCGCCCGCCATTACGTCGAGCGTCGCGCGCCCGGCTTCGGGCGCACACCCGCAGCGTCCGCAGCACTCGAGATCGGGGGTGAAGCCCTCCTCACGCGCGATGCGCAGTTCGGTCACAGCCTTGATGTGCGCGCAGGAGCGATCGGTTTCGGACAGCAGATACAGCGCGTTGAGCGCCAGCGACAGTAGCTCGCCGCGCTCCTGACCCACGACGGCGACACTGTCGGTCAGCCCCATGAGGTATTGCCCCAGCGCCAGCCGGTCCAGCTCGCGGTACAGCTTTCGGAAGTCCTCGAGAACCTCGTACTCGCGCAGCCAATATCTGTCGCCCTTTTTATACAGCACCAGCTCGGCGTACAGCATGGGCATCAGGCAGATTTTAGAGCGCCCGTCGGAGCTGACCGCGCCTTTCGCGATCACATACAGCTTGCCCCCGCCGGTGAGGACGCGGAACAGCCTGTCGCGCTCGCCGCTTATCTCCGAGCGCAGGATAAGCGCTTTAGTTTTTATAAGCATAGAATTGTCATGTTTAAAAAGATACGCGCTTTCTGAAGAAAGCTG
>DHAH01000039.1:342-3646 GCA_002397345.1 Clostridiales bacterium UBA4959 | reverse complement strand
ACGCGCTTTCTGAAGAAAGCTGCGCAAAGACTTTTATACTATATAGATTATGTGGGGGAACTTATCTCCCGCATATTTTACGTATTTCTATTCCCTGTACCCGAACCCGCTTACGTTCGACTGTACGTCGCGCCAGTTTTCTTTCACTTTTACCCACAGGTTGAGGTAAACATGCGTACCGAAAAACTCTTCCAAGTCCTCGCGCGCGTAGGTGCCGACTTTTTTCAGCGCCTCGCCTTTTTTACCGATTATGATGCGCTTGTGGCTCTCGCGCTCGCAGAAAATTTCCGCGCGGATGGAAAGCAGGTCTTTTTTGTCGGAGAATTCTTCGATCACGACCGCGATGCCGTGCGGGATTTCCTCATCGAGCGTGCGCAGCAGCTTTTCGCGTATTATTTCGGCGGCGATCTGGCGCTCAGGCTGGTCGGTCAGCTCGTCCTCTTCGAAGAACCAGCCGGGTATGGTCAAAAACGACCGCGCTTCGTCGAGCACAATGTCTACGCCCTTTTCTTTCAGCGCCGAGATGGGGATAATCGACTTGAAGTTATAACGCTCGGCGTATGCTTTTATCGTTTCTCCGACCTTTTCGCCGTCGGAGGCGTCGATTTTGTTGATCACCAGCAGCGCGGGCAGCTTCCGCGCGGCAAAGCGCTCGATGATGCCTTCCTCGATCCTGCCGACGCGTCCGTCAGGCTCGACGACGAGTATGCAGGCGCCTGCGTCGTTTATAGCGCTGCCTATTGTTTTCAGCATGAACTGCCCCAGTTTATTGCGCGGATTTTGCATACCAGGCGTATCCAAAAATACAAACTGGTCGCCACCGCGCGTGAGTATGCCCGTGATACGGTTGCGCGTAGTCTGCGGCTTTTTGGAAACTATCGACACCTTCTCGCCCAAAAGAGCGTTGAGGAGCGTGGATTTGCCCACGTTAGGACGTCCGACAATGGCGATAAAGCCTGTCCGGCGGTTGATGGGGGCTGTCTGCGGATTTTGGTTTTCTGTATTCATTTATTTTTATCCAATATCATCATTATTTTTTTCTGTTCTTCTATCATGGCGCGTTCGTCCTCGTCCGAGGTCACATGGTCCCAGCCCAGCAAGTGGAGCGTGGAATGCACACACAGGAACATTACCTCGCGCTCGAAGGTGTTGCCTATCTCCTCCGCCTGAACGGCGGCTCGCTCCAGCGAGATTACGATATCGCCCAGCTCTGCGCGCTCGCCCTCGAAAACTTCGATTTCTTCATCCGCGCCGTAGAGCGGGAAGGAGAGCACATCCGTGGGCGCGTCGATTTGGCGGTATTCTTTGTTGAGCGACCTGATGCCGTCGTTGTCGGTGAAGGTTACGGATACCTCGGCGGGTGAATCGAACTGTTCATATTCGAGCGCCGCCCTGACCGCTCTCCGCACGGCGGCTCGCAGTTCGGGCGTGACGGCGATTTTTTTCTGGTCATTTTTTAGATATATGGTATGCTTTGCGCTCGCCATGCCCCGCACCCTGCCTTTCGCGATGAAATTTTTCGTAGGCTAAGATAATTTTCTGCACCAGCCGGTGACGCACAACGTCGCGGTCGGTGAAGCTGTGGATGGCGATGTCGTCGATATTGCGCAATACTTTCGTAGCTTCGACAAGCCCGCTTTTTTTGCCCGCCGGCAGATCGGTCTGCGTCAGGTCGCCGGTCACGACCGCTTTCGAGTTATAGCCCAGCCGCGTGAGGAACATCATCATCTGCTCGGGCGTGGTGTTCTGCGCTTCGTCCAATATTATAAACGAATCGTCGAGCGTGCGCCCGCGCATATAGGCGAGAGGCGCGATCTCGATCGTGCCGCGCTCGATATGATGGGCATAGTTCTCCGCGCCGAGCATTTCGTAAAGCGAGTCATACAGCGGCCGGAGATAAGGGTCAATCTTGCTTTGCAGGTCGCCGGGCAGATAGCCCAGCTTTTCGCCCGCTTCAACGGCGGGGCGGGTTAATATAATGCGGCTGACTTCTTTATTGCGCAGCGCCGTAACCGCCATTGCGACGGCGAGGAAGGTTTTGCCCGTGCCCGCCGGCCCGACGCCGAGTACAATGGTGTTTTTCTTTATCGCCTCGACGTATTTGCGCTGACCGACGGTCTTTGCCTTGATGGGGCGCCCCTTTGTGGTGATGCAGATGCAGTTGTCGTCGAACTCGCGCAGCTCGTCCTCTTTGCCGTCCGCAAGCATACCGATAACATATTCTACGTTCTGCTCGGTCAGCGTATCGTTCAACATCGACATTTTTTTGAGATAGTCAATCGCGGCGGCTGCGCGGTTGACTGCTTCTGTGTCTGCGCCGGAGATTATAATTGCGTCGCCCGCTGTCTTTTCGGTGTCGCGGTTGACGATACTCACGCCGTAGGCGCGTTCTATAATGCCGATGTTTACATCAAAGCTGCCGAAAATTGTCGCGGTTTGATCTATAGAATCGGTTAATATTATTCTTTCGCTCATGTTATGCGGTATTATTCTGCGGTATTATTATTTGATAATGCCGTATAATAGCCGTCTTCCTCTCGATTTTATTAAATTTACGGGACGTCGCCGTCAATATTCGGCGGCTGGCTTCCGTCCCCTTACCTGCCTGTTCCCGTTTCTGTTCCCAGTCCGATTATGCGTTCTGTGGCAATATCCTCCACGCATTCGAACACACAGGTGATTTTATATGTGCCTGATTCATCCGGTACGCCGGCGTCGTCAATATCGGCGGAAATCAGCTCGCAGTCGGCAAGCTCCGTATCGACGAAACTGTATACCAAATCCCACGCCAGATGCGCCGCCTCGGAGACAGTCAGCGTGTAGGGCATGGTTGTGTATGACATCAGCCGCTCGGAAACAATAAACACGGGCAGCTCGATATCGCCGGGCAGCACAAGCCTACGGCTATTTACTATTTTATCATATGTGCCGGTTGGATTTCCACTGTTTATTGAAATTTTTATCAGTTTAGAGAAGAATTTTATGAATTTTTCGCCGTCTGTGACCGCCGTTGCTACTTTTTGTTCGCGGGTGAGGGGTACGACGGCGGTAAATTCACGCCGCGTCTTGGCAAATACCGCGCCGCGCGCGCGTTTGAGCGAAGCCGAACCGTCCCTGTTCGTCGTGACGCCACTGACAAGCAGCTCGCCTTTTGACACCACAGCTCCCGGTTTTACAACCGCCTGACCCGAGCCGACAGTATAATTTATGATTATGCCGTCGCGTTCGGCTATGAGATTGGACGCGGTGACGCCCTCGTCGCCGACCGCGGCGCGTCCGCGCGCGCTTTCAATGACCTCCGCGC
>DHAH01000039.1:0-210 GCA_002397345.1 Clostridiales bacterium UBA4959 | reverse complement strand
GCAGGCGACGGTGCCTGTCAGATTGACTGAAATCCATGCGATGTTGTCCGATATAGCCAAATATTTATTGCACAGCGCCTCATAATCAATAGAAGGCGAATACGAGCCGACCGAGCAGCCGAGCTTGTCAAGCAGCGCGATGATCTCGCTGTCCGGCACGGTATTGTTGCCCGCGACGCGGATGTCCCAGATAAAACGCGAGGAGATGAA
>DHAH01000169.1:3042-5651 GCA_002397345.1 Clostridiales bacterium UBA4959 | reverse complement strand
AAGCCGAGGCCGGGGGGGGTGGGGGGTCGCTCTTCCCCCCCCCGGCGTACCCCGTCCCCCCGTTCCCCCGTTCCCCCGACCTCCGTTACATCAGCCGCACCGTGTGAGTGCGCACGATCGTTTCGCCCGGCGCGGCGGTGATAATACCCGCCTTACCCGCGAGCGTGCCGTCGCCGTCGATGTAATCGGGCAGCCCGCACCACGGCTCGATGCAGATATAAGGCGCGTTATGTTTTTGCCAAATCAATAAATAGGGGAAGCCGTCGAAGCGCACCTCCACGCTGCGACCGGTCGCGCGGTTGCGCAGTGTGACTTTCCTCGACTTCACGTCGGTGAAAACCAGCGCGTCAACCTCGAAATATCTGGGGTCAAGCGCCAGCGTGTCGCCCTCAAGCACCGGTATTGTGTCACGCCCCAGCAGATTGCCGTGCAGGACATTGGCGCGCAGATTCTCGGGACGCTCGAAGACGAGGTCATACGCCGCGATACCCTCGGGGCAAGCGTAGCCCTCGTGCGCGCCGACAGAGAAGAGCATGTCGCACTCGCCGGTGTTGGTTGCCATATAATCGGCGACCAGCGTGGCGCCGTACAGCGCGTAGCGCGCGCGCAGCTCGAATTCAAACGGATAACCCCCGCGCGTATCATCGTCGGAGCGCAGTAAAAAAGTCGCGGCGTTGTCCGACGCACTCTCGAGCGTAAATTCGCGTTTGCGCGCGAAGCCGTGTTTGGGCAGACGGTACTTTTTGCCGCCGTACGTGTAGGTGTCGTCAGCGACGCCGCCGCAGATGGGGAACAGCACAGGCGCGCGCCCGGTCCAATATGCCGGATCGCCGTTCCACAGGTATTCGGCGCCGTTCAATTTCAGGCTTTGCAGCTCCGCGCCCAGCGCTGCGATTTCGGCTGTGATTGTGCTGTTGGTCAGTTTTACCATGGTGTGATACCTCTGTTTAATCAATATATTTTTTAATCTGCGCGATGACGCTTTCAAGCGCTTTTATACGCGCGTGTTTTTTATCGTTCGAGCCGATCACTACCCATGGCGCGTATTCGGTGTTCGTGCGGGCGAGCATTTCGTCCACACAGGGTTCGTATTCGCCCCATTTTTCGCGGTTGCGCCAATCCTCGGGCGTGATTTTCCACTGCTTACCGGGCGTATTTTGCCGTTCGTTGAAGCGCTCAAGCTGCACCTCCGGACTGATATGCAGCCAAAACTTGATGATTATCGCGCCCCAGTCGCGCAACGAGCGCTCGAAACGGTTGATCTCGTCATACGCGCGTTTCCACTGCTCCTCGGTGCAAAAACCCTCGACACGCTCAACCAGCACGCGTCCATACCATGAGCGGTCGAAGATCGCGATGTGACCGCTCTTGGGCAAATTCATCCAAAACCGCCATAAAAAGTGGCGGTTCAATTCGGGCTTCGACGGTACGCCGACGGGGATGACCTCGTACCCGCGCGGGTCAAGCCCGCTTGTCAGCCGTTTTATGTTGCCGCCCTTGCCCGCCGCGTCCCAGCCCTCATAGACAATCACAAGCGGCACACGCGAACGGTAGAGCCGGTTGTGTAGCTCGAACAGCTCGTCCTGGAGCGCGTCGAGCTTTTTATCATACACCTCGTCGGGACATACGGGCGATAAATCGACCTCGCGCAGCTTTTTTATGGGCAGCGGCGTGATATCGGGCGAGGTTCGCAGGCATTGCTGCGCCGGGGACGGCGTTTTCAAGCGCGCGAGCATGTCTTCCATGCGGTCGGCGGCTGTTTTGCAGACTTCCAGCGCGGCGGCGTGCGTGTCGGAGGCATCGATGTCGTACCACGGCGCGCGGGGCGTATTTGTAGTCTCAATCATGCGGTCAAACGCGTCGCTGTATTCGTCGTAATGCTTTTGGCGCTGCCAGTCAAGCTCCGTGACGCGCCACGAGGTCGCGTCGTCCTTCTCCAGCTTGAGGAAACGTTTTTTCTGCTCCTCCCTAGAAATGCGGAGAAAGAATTTCAGTACAAGAAAGCCGTCGTCGCACAATATTCGCTCAAATTCAAGGATTTCGGCTGTCCGGGCATGCAGCTCTTTTTTGCATAAATCTTCCTCGACGTCGGCGATGTTGATCTCGCGGTACCAACTGCGGTCGAACACGGCGATAGAGCCGCGCTCGGGCAGGTTCTTCCAAAAGCGGCGTAAGAAGGGGTAGCGCATATCTTCGGGGCTTGGCGCACCGGTGGAATAAACCTTGAAAAAACGCGGGTCGAGCTCGGAGATGAACTTCGACACGATTTCGCCCTTGCCCGAACCGCCCCACCCCTCGAGCAGCACGGCAACAGGCAGCCCCGCCTGCCGCGCCTCCAGCGCAAGCGCGCCAATACGCGCACATTGTGCTTTGACGGCGGATTTAATTGCTGTCATAACTTCACCCCTTTTTATAAAATTGCGTTTTTGCAGAACAATGTACTGTCTCATTCCCGCGCCGGTATTGCGGGATGATTACATCCTCACCCCGATATTTAATTTCGCCTTTGCCGCATCCAGCGCGCGGGTTATCGCCGCGTCCGCTTCGGTATCGGACAGCGTGCGGTCGGGCGCGCGGAGCGTGAGCGTGAACGCAAGGCTCTTTTTACC
>DHAH01000169.1:0-2953 GCA_002397345.1 Clostridiales bacterium UBA4959 | reverse complement strand
CGCCGAGCTGCGCGGAGCGATATACATCGAACAGCTTCACATCCTCCAACAGCTTGCCGCACGCTTCTTTTATAACATCGGCGACAGCCTGCGATTCCAGCTCCTCGTCGCAGACGAACGCAAGGTCGCGCGTCATCGCCGGATATTTCGGCAGCGGCGTATATTGGCGTCCCACTGTGCGGCGGGTAAACAATGCCTCAAAATCCAGTATCGCGGCGTATACGGGCACATCAAAGCCGTAATTTTCGAGAACCTCAGGGTGCAGGGCGCCAACCGTACCGATATCCGCGCTGTTATAACCTATCTTCGCACAGCGTCCGGGATGGAAAGTCGGATTTTGGGCGTCGGCCGTATACAATGCGCCCGAAATGCCGAGCGAGGAAAGCAGCGCTTCGCAGATGCCTTTTATAGTATAGAAGTCAGCGTTCTGCCCGTACAGCACAATGCAGATTTGAATCGGCTCGCCGGGCAGCTCACTATCGTCTTTTTTGAGATATACGGGCGCGACTTCAAACAGACCGCAGTCGGCGCCGTGGAAATTTTCGTTGCGCGCCAGCGCTTCGAGTATCGACGGCAGCAGGGCAGTGCGCATCACCGAGGTATCCTCGCCCAATGGGTTGCGCAGCGTTATGGCGTCCCGCAGCGGTGAATCGCCGGGCAGACGTATTTTATCGAACGTGCGCGGTGATACAAACGAGAACGTGCAGCTTTCATACAGCCCGAGCGAGCAGAGCAGGTCGCTTATTTTTTCGCGGCAGATCATACGCTCGGACATTGAACCCGCTCTGACTTCCGCGGAGAAAAGCGTCGAGGTGATTTTATCATAGCCGTAAATGCGCAGGACTTCCTCGGCAAGGTCGTTGATGTTTTCCACATCACTTCGCCAAGAGGGTACATAAACATAATAACAGTCTTCGCCGGGTCCCTCTACTTCAAATTCGAGCGAGCGCAGGATCTTTGCCATTTCACCGGTCGTCAGATTTAAACCGAGCAGCTCGTTTATGCGCTTAGAGTTAAGCGGCAGAACCGTCTGCGCTTTTTTGGCGGGATAAACGTCGATAATGCCGCTACTATTATTTCCGCCGACGACCTCGCCGGCTCCCAGCAGCTCGACAAGCTCGCACGCGCGCTGCACGGCGGGCAGGGTGTTCTCCGCGTCAAGCCCTTTCTCGAAGCGCCCCGAGCTTTCGGTGCGCATACCCAGCGCGCGGGAGGTCGTGCGTACCGTGGTCGGCTCGAAACACGCGCTCTCGAACACCACAGTGGTCGTGGTATCGGCAATCTCGCTGTTCGCGCCGCCCATGACGCCCGCAAGCGCGACGGCGCGAGTGCCGTCGGCAATCACGAGCATTCCTTGTGACAGCGTGTGATCGATGTCATCCAGCGACTTGAACCGCTCGTCCTCCGAAGCTTCGCGCACGACGATTTTATTGCCGTCCAGACATGAGTAATCGAACGCGTGCATAGGCTGACCGTATTCGAGCATGACATAGTTTGTGATATCTACAATATTATTAATCGGGCGCACGCCGCTGGCGCGCAGTCTCATGCGCAGCCACAGCGGAGAGGGCGCGATTTTCACGTTTTTTACCACGCGCGCGGTGTAACGCGCGCATTTCGCGGGCGCGTCGATTGCGACAGACAGATATTCGCCGATATCGCTGTCCGTGCCGGTCACGGCGGGGTTATGGAATTTTACCGGTTTGCCGAACGTCGCGCCGGCTTCGCGCGCCAGCCCGATTACCGACAGACAGTCGGGTCGGTTGGGCGTGATCTCGAATTCGACGGAGGTGTCGCGCATTTTTAATACGGTCGGAATGTCGTCGCCGGGATTCACGCCGTCGATACCCGCGTCGGATAATATGAAAATGCCGTCCGTATTGGCGCCGGGCATATCGCGGTCGGACAGTGACAGTTCGCTGACCGAGCAGAGCATACCGTTCGATTCGACGCCGCGCAGCTTGCCTTTTTTGATTTTCACGCCGCCGGGCAATTCAGACGGCGCGGCCGCGACGGGTACGAGCGCGCCTACAAATAAATTTTGCGCGCCGGTGAGGATTTGGCGGGGCATGCTCTTTCCGTCGGGCGATTTTTCGCCGACTTCAACCGAACAGACCCACAGGTGGTCGGAATCGGGGTGACGCTCCAACGTCAGTATGCGCCCGACGACGACGTTTTTAATCTCCGCGCCGGCTTCTTCCCAGCTCTCGACCTTCGAGCCGGACATTGTCATAGCGTCGCAGAATTGTTTTACGGTTATATCGGCTGTATCGACAAATTCGTTGAGCCATTCAAGAGATAATATCATATGTTGATACCTTTCATGTTAATTGATAATTGACAATTGAAAATTAATTGTTTTTGGAAGTTTTTACGATCGAGATTAAAATTTTATTAATCCCATTACAATCGGCTGCTATACTTTTAAATTCTTTTTCAGATATATAACTGGTTTCATATAATAAATCTAACCAATATTCGGTTTCGCTTGCCTCTTTTAACGAAATATTCATTTTAGAAATGAAGTCATTTCTACTTTGCGCCTGAATTGCTTCTTTTATATTTGCGCCAATGCTTGTTCCTGCTCGAAGAAGTTGTTTTGACAAAATATATTCGTGTTTTTCTGCGCAAAGATATTTATAAAGATTTATAATACGGATAGCAAATGTTCTGCTTTTATTCGCAATAACATTGTTTTCCATGAAATTACCTCGTAATTGTCAATTGTCAATTGTCTGTCAATTTTCAATTAATTAGAATTGCGCCAAAAACCGTACATCGTTTTCGTACAGCATGCGCATATCGTCGATGCCGTACAGTTTCATCGCGACGCGTTCGATACCCATGCCGAACGCGAAGCCCGAATATATATCAGAGTCGATGCCGCCGCTGCGCAATACGTTGGGATGCACGACGCCCGCGCCGAGGATCTCGATCCAGCCCTCGCCCTTGC
>DHAH01000004.1:2675-2947 GCA_002397345.1 Clostridiales bacterium UBA4959 | reverse complement strand
CCCTGCGTGCCGGGGAACACCGCTTTGTTAAACTTCGGCGCCAGCTCCTCGTTGCACGACAATATCATGCCGCCGCGTGGGCCGCGCAGCGTTTTGTGCGTAGTGGTCGTCACCACATCGGCATACGGCAGGGGCGACGGATGCAGACCGGCTGCGACCAGTCCGGCGATATGCGCCATATCAACCATCAGATACGCGCTGCATTTATGCGCTATATCGGCGAACCGCTCGAAGTCGATAACGCGCGGATAGGCGCTCGCGCCCGCGACGAT
>DHAH01000004.1:2150-2522 GCA_002397345.1 Clostridiales bacterium UBA4959 | reverse complement strand
GGCGCTCGCGCCCGCGACGATCAGCTTCGGACGCTCCGCCATCGCCTGTGCCTCGAGCTTGTCATAATCGATGCGGTGAGTGGTTTCATCGACGCCGTAGGCGATAAAGTTATAATAAAGTCCGGAAATGTTGACAGGGCTGCCGTGGGTCAAATGCCCGCCATGCGCAAGGCTCATGCCCAGCACCTTATCTCCCGGGTTGAGCAGCGCGACATAGACGGCGGTGTTAGCCTGCGCTCCGCTGTGCGGCTGCACGTTGGCGTATTTGGCTCCGAACAATTGCTTCGCGCGCTCGATGGCGAGGGTTTCCACCACATCGACACATTCGCAGCCGCCATAATAGCGCTTACCGGGATAACCTTCGGCATATTT
>DHAH01000004.1:576-2021 GCA_002397345.1 Clostridiales bacterium UBA4959 | reverse complement strand
GGATAACCTTCGGCATATTTATTAGTGAGCACCGACGCGGCGGCGCTCATGACCGCGGGCGAAACGAAATTTTCGGACGCGATAAGCTCGATATTACGGCGCTGGCGATTATATTCCGCGCGGACAGCTTCCCCGACTTCGGGATCAAACTTCATAATAAAATCCATGTTCTCAAGAACCATGCAGAATAACTCCATTTTTCATTTTATTTTTAATAATATTATACCCCTTTGCCGTCGTAAAGACAAGTATTATATGTAAAATGTTTGAAAAACAAGTTATTCAGGCTATGAAATAAACGCGAGAGCTTTTTTGGGCAGCAGTCTGTATAACGCGAGCGCGGTGAACGAATTCAGCGACGCTTTTATGATATTGAACAATATTATAAACGGAAACAGCGGCAGAATGGCGTCAAGCTTCATTCCGGTGAAAAATGGCGTGAAGATCAAGTTCCACAGTGTCATTGATACAGTCATAGCCAGAATACCGGCGAGCGCGGAGATAATATCGACGCTGACGCGTCTTGCGGTGCTGTCGACGTGTGCCGAAACGTGCGAATCCGGAATATCGCCGCTTGATTTCTTTGCCGGCAGCAGCATACGCAGACCCGAATTTGCGAATACAAGGCTGCCGGTGGCAAGGATGTGCATGAGTATACCGACCCAGCCGCTTGAAGCGCTGACTGTCAGCCCTTGTATAACGCTGACAACGGCGGTGACGCTCAGCCCGTAAAGCGGCCCGAACAGATACGAGCAGATTATGATCGGTATATCGGCGGGGGCATATTCAAGAAATGGGACGGCAGGGAAGATCGGCAGGTGAATGAAGTAGACAAGCACTATCGAAAGCGCGGAAAACAGCCCCATGACAGTGAGCCGGAGCAGAGCTTTATGTTTCATAAATAAAAAAACCTCCATTAATGGCAAAAATACCATCGGAGGGGACAGCCTGCCCGACAAGAGATAATTATCCCGCAGACAGACATATTTTCTTTCATCCAGACTTTATCGCCAATAAATTGGCGTATACTGTCGGTACAGGAATTTCACCTGCTCGGCACGCTGATATTATCGTTTACATAAAATTGCGTGTTCGCGGACTGTAACCGCCGGTGCGGAATTTCACCGACCCCCGAAAATTGTATTATTATATTGTATTATTATTTTATAATAATGGGAATAACGATGTTTTATTTTACTTTTTTATGTAAAAATAGAAACAGATTTTTTTATATTCTTGGGAGACGCTATGTTCTTTCTTTTCTTGTGAAAAGAAATGAACCAAAGAAAGCACACCAAAGGCGCTGCCTTTGGAATCCGCCAGAGGGGAGAGCCCCTCTGGACTCCCCCGACGGGGGAAGTGTCCCCCGAGCCCCCTCTGGGAGCAACCATTTTTAAACAGCTAAGATTTATTATTCTTTTTTCAAAAAGGTTTTGGGGGGTCTG
>DHAH01000004.1:0-429 GCA_002397345.1 Clostridiales bacterium UBA4959 | reverse complement strand
ATCGTTCCCCGTTCCCTGTATCTTACTCTATGATTTCGGTGACGACACCCGAGCCGACGGTTCTACCGCCCTCGCGAATAGCGAAGCGGAGACCCTTTTCGATAGCGATCGGCGTAATGAGCTCGACGCTCATAACGACGTTATCGCCGGGGCGGCACATCTCGACGTCCGCGGGCAGGCCGATGACGCCGGTAACGTCAGTGGTTCTGAGATAGAACTGCGGACGATAGCCGGGGAAGAACGGCTTGCTGCGGCCGCCTTCTTTTTCGGTCAGAACGTACACGTTGCCCTTGAACTTGGTGTGCGGATGGATGGAGTTGGGTTTGCAGAGCACCTGTCCGCGCTCGATCTCGTCCTTCTGGACGCCGCGGAGCAGCAGACCGATGTTATCGCCGGCTTCGGCGCTGTCCAGCAGTTTGCGGAACATTT
>DHAH01000117.1:6587-6758 GCA_002397345.1 Clostridiales bacterium UBA4959 | reverse complement strand
GACCCCTTTTGATTGGCGAAGGCAATAATTTTGCCCACTCTGTAAACCTCCGTTTGTCGTTATACTTAATATTTCTATTATATCAGTTATGAAATTGCTTGTCAATCAATTAAAGTAAAAAATCAATGATCCTGCGCTTAATTATATGATTATACTTAAATTCGATTATAA
>DHAH01000117.1:0-6377 GCA_002397345.1 Clostridiales bacterium UBA4959 | reverse complement strand
TGTTTCACGTGAAACATTTTTACAAACAAAAAGCCCCTGCCCAAACGCTCTCCGTTTATTACATAATTTATACAATAATTTTTATCCACGGTGTTTTATATGAATAATAAACAAAGGGCGGGTTATAATATATTTAATATTTGTTTACCAGTCGTTAAAAACATGTTGACATTCTACCGCAAAAGAGTTATAATATTATCAGATTACAAATAATATAGATGGGGGTATATGTGCTGTGAACAAGAAGAGAATTTCAGCGTTGCTGTTTCTTGTTTTGCCGATTTTTAGTTTATTTGCAATAAACGCGTCGGCAGAAGCAAATTATCACGCCTCCCAAACGATGGACATAGGAATCATCACCGGGGTTATCGCGCTTGTGGCGTCCGCACTGGTAATATATTTTATAAAGAAGAATCGCAAGTATTGAGTTAAACAAAACGTCCGCCGGTTCCGGTGGGCGTTTTATATAACAGCCACCGTTTGAGATCAATGTTTCACGTGAAACAATTACAGGAGAATTTTAAGTGTATATAAACGATACAATCGCCGCGATTTCAACCGCACCCGGGCGCGGCGCCATCGCCATAATCAGGTTGTCCGGCGAAAACGCAATAGAAGTCGCCGAAAAAGTTTTCAAGCCTAAAACGAGGACGCTTTCAACAGTGCAGCCCGGCTATTCCGTTTACGGCAATTTTTATGCTGGCAAAGCCGGCATCGGCAAGGACGGCTCTATCGCGATCGACGACGGCGTCGGCGTTATACGACGCGCGCCGCATTCTTTTACCGGAGAAGACATGGTAGAGCTGTCGTGTCACGGCGGGACACTTGTGACGCGCTGTATTCTTGAGGAACTGTTTGCTCATGGCGCGCGGTCTGCCGAAGCCGGGGAATTTACGCGCCGCGCATATTGCAACGGAAAGCTCGATCTGCCGCAAGCCGAGGCGATATCATTGACGCTCGAAGCGCAAAACCGCGACGCACTGATTATAACAGCCGCACAGCGAGGCGGTACGCTGAGCAATAAAATCAATTCGATATTTAATGAATTAACCTTTCTCATCGCCGCTGTATATGTATATATAGATTTCCCTGACGAGTCGCTTTCGGACGTCGCTCCGAACGAGTTAAAATCGAAGCTCGAATATCTGCTTGACAGCATCTCGGCGCTCCGATCCAGTTATAGAACCGGGAAAGCGATCGCTGAGGGCATATCGACAGCGATTTGTGGTAAGCCGAATTGCGGAAAATCTTCGCTGCTTAACAAGCTGCTCTGTGAAGAACGCGCGATCGTGACCGATATCGCGGGCACAACTCGCGACACTATAGAAGAGACCGCCGTCGTCGGCGGTGTGACGCTGCGGCTGTGTGACACCGCGGGTATACGTGATACAAGCGATACTATCGAAAAGATCGGGATCTCGCGCTCGATTGCCGCCGCCGAATCGTCCGAGCTTGTGATCGCCATGTTCGACGGTGCGTCCAAGCTCGATGACGACGACCGCAAATTTATCGATTTTTTAAATAGGTTACGTAATAACGATAAAAAGATTATAGTTTTAATCAACAAATCCGATCTGCAGCAGCTTATAAGCGTATGTGATTTAAAATCGATGCTTTCTGCCGATGATTTTATTGCTATTTCGACGGTGACGAAGGAAGGGATAGATAAGCTGTATAAAACGCTTGGTGAATTATATCTTGACGGAACGTTGAAACTCGACTCGGACGCCATAATCACAAGTTCACGTCAGCATGCGGCGCTTAAAGCCGCGGAAGTGTGTTTGCAAGACGCTGTCGCCGCGCTCGACACCGGCATGACCGCCGATATTGTGGGACTCGACCTCGAAGAAGCGCTGGGAAAGCTGGGTGAGCTGGACGGCAGAAGCGTAAGCGAGGAGGTTGTGGATAATATTTTTCACAACTTCTGTGTCGGAAAATAAAGTATGGTAAAAGTTTTTGTTTCAAATATTATTTCGCCGGAAAGCACCCATGAAGCGGTGCGCCGGTTATTAAATAACGCCATATATAGCACATATAAAATAGATCCCGCGACGCTCATATATGCAAAAACACCGTCAGGTAAACCGTATTTTTCGAATTGCGGCACAATAAAATTCAATCTCTCACATTCCGGTGAATATGCCGCCGCCGCGATTTCCGATACCCCGGTGGGTGTCGATATAGAGCGCATCAGACCGATTAAATCCGGTATTACAGAGCGATATTTACGCGATATTTTACAGGACGACACGGACATTGCTGTTATAGAAGCATGGTGCAAGCGCGAGAGTTATGGTAAATTTATTGGCGAAGGCTTTTTAAAAGCCGATTTTTCAAAGCCGCACTATATAGAAATATTACACGAAATTCCGGAATATATTATCGCCGTATGCACCGGCGAAAAAGCAGAAATAGAATTTATGAAAATATAATAATAAAAATACCGCCCGTAATTGAGCGGTGTTTTTTCTATTGTGTTATCTCTGCTCATTGACAAACCGAAACAATCAGCGGAAAATCCTTGAATTCCAGCCGTTTTACAGATTCACAGCCTAAATCCTCGAACGCAATCACTTCGCATGAGGTTATACATGCCGACGCAAGCGCGCCCGCTCCGCCTATGGCGCAAAGATAGACAGCGCCATGTCTGCGGATCGATTCGCAGACCTCAGGCGAGCGGCCGCCTTTGCCGATCGTGCATGCAAGTCCGTGCTCGAGCAATCGTTCCATATATACATCCATACGTGAGGAGGTCGTCGGTCCGCATGATCCTATCACCGCGCCCGGTTTTGCCGGCGTCGGACCCGCGTAATAAATCGCGGCGCCCGAAAGTTCAAACGGCAGTTCTCCGCCATTATCAAGCAGCGAGAATATGCGTTTATGAGCGGCGTCGCGCGCGGTATAAACAACGCCGGACAGCAGGATTTGTTCCCGTTCTTTTATAAGCGGCGCCCAATCGCGTATATCCGCCGTATTATATCTCTTCATTTTTAATAACCAAATTTTCTATAGCTTCATTCCCCGTCGCCTGATCTATTATTTCCTCTTCGGGTTCTGTATCAAGCGTGATTTTATCAAGCTCCTGTTCAAGTTCGCCGTACATAACAGTTCTTATATTGCTTGTTTTGCTTTTTATTTCATCTGTTTTTACACGCAGCCCGTCCAGCAGCGTATCAAATTCTGTTTGCACATTTTGAAAATATTCTGTATAGCTATGTATATATTCTTCACTCATTAAAAGCAGTCTTTTATTTACAACCTCAAGTGCGCTCTCGAGCTTCTTTTTACCAAGTTCCCGCAGCGTTTCTCTTTCGGCGATTGCTTCATCTCTGATTTTCGCCGCTTCGGATTTAGCCTGCGTTAATATCTGCCCTGCCTGTTCGTTTGCGTCGGCGACGTGTTTCGACGCATTTTCGTCGGCAATAATCATCAGATTGCCAAGCCGGCAGCTCAGATCGTCATATAGCCGCGCTTTTTTATCTGAATCATTCCGCATCTGCGTTATAACATCGTTTGCCTCGTTGAGTTTACCACGCAGCTCATCGCGTTCCGCTGTCAGTTGCTCTGTTTTATTATTAAGTGACGTTATTATTTTTTCATATTCGTCGAATTTTTGTTTATTATCGTCAAGGTGCCGATCACTCGCCGCGAGCTTATCATTAATCCTCGCAAGCTCGCCGCAAAGGTGATCATAATCTTCACTTTTGGCTTCCAGCTCCTCAATAGTCTGTTTCAGTGAAGCTATCTTTTTTTTATATTCTTCCTCGCCCGTCGAAAACCTCAGGCTTGTATCCTGAAGATATGCATTAACATCGTCTTTATTATATCCTTTAAACGAATCCCGGAACGCCGTTTTGATAGCCGTTTTTTTTACAGTGTCGTACTTTTCCATTATCTTTTCCTCCATAACGTCATAAAAGCGCACAGAGCGGACAAGAAATAGTTTTCCGCTCCGTTCTGCGCGCTTTTTATTTTGGTTTTTATTTTGCGACTTCGACCATCTCATAAGCTTCGAGCATATCGTTATCTTTGAGATCGTTGAATTTTTCAAGCCCGATACCGCATTCATAGCCAGCGGCAACTTCACGTACATCGTCCTTGAAGCGGCGCAATGAACCGATCCCATCCTCGAAGATAACCACACCGTCGCGTATGACGCGTATCTTCGCGCTGCGTACGACCTTGCCGTCCTGTACATACGAACCGGCGATAGCGCCGACTTTAGGCACACGGATAACTTGGCGAACCTGTGCGTGCCCGAGTATAGATTCTTTATAAACAGGGGCAAGCATACCCTTAAGCGCGGCGGTAATTTCCTCGATGCACTCATAAATAATGCGATAGGTGCGGATGTCGACTTTCTGACGTTCGGCGGAGTCGAGTGCTCCCTTATCAGGTCGTACGTTGAACCCTACGATGATAGCGTTCGATGCGGCGGCGAGCATAACGTCGCCGTCGGTGATGCCGCCGACAGCCGAATGTATGATCTTAACCTTTACCTCATCGGTCGACAGCTTCAACAGGCTTGTTTTAACCGCTTCCGCCGAGCCGTCCACATCACCCTTAACGATGATATTAAGCTCCTTTGCGCCCTCGGAAATCTGCGCGAACAGATCGTCGAGGCTGACCTTGGAATTGGCTTTGAACTCTTCTTCTTTTTGCTTGGTACGGCGTTGTTCGGCAAGCTCGCGCGCCATGCGCTCGTCTTCGACAGCGTTGAATTCGTCGCCGGCGGTGGGAACCTCCGCCAGTCCGATAATCTCCACCGGATCGGACGGTCCGGCGACTTTGATCGTGTTGCCCTTGTCGTCGGTCATAGCACGTACTCTGCCCACCGCGGTGCCGGCGATAACGACATCGCCGTAATTGAGCGTACCGTTCTGGATCAGCACGGTTGCGACCGGACCGCGTCCGCGGTCGAGCTTAGCTTCGATAATAATACCCTTCGCGCGGCGGTTGGGATTGGCGCGGAGTTCTTTAACTTCCGCGACGAGCAATACAGATTCAAGCAGCTCGGGAATACCCTGACCCGTGAGTGCCGAAACGGGGACACATATCGTATCGCCGCCCCATTCTTCGGGAACAAGCTCATATTTGGTAAGGTCCTGCTTAATGCGTTCGGGGTCGGCGCTGGGTTTATCCATTTTGTTGATCGCGACGATGATATCCAGTCCGGCGGCTTTCGCGTGGTTAATCGCTTCAATCGTCTGAGGCATGATACCGTCGTCGGCGGCGACGACGAGTATTGCTATGTCTGTCGCTTTAGCGCCGCGCGCCCTCATCGCGGTGAACGCCGCGTGACCCGGCGTATCAAGGAAGGTGATGTCGCGGTCGTTTATATTAACGCGGTAAGCGCCGATATGCTGCGTAATGCCTCCCGCTTCGCCTTTTGTTACGTTTGTATGCCTGATGGCGTCGAGCAGCGAGGTTTTACCGTGGTCGACGTGACCCATAACAACCACAACCGGCGCACGCGGCACAAGATTTTCTTCTTTATCCTCTACATCGCCAAATAATTTATCTTCGATGGTGACGACGACCTCACGCGTGACTTTCGCGCCCATTTCATCGGCTACGAGATAGGCGGTGTCATAATCGAGCGTCTGGTTGACATTCGCCATAAAGCCCATACCTATGAGCTTCTTTATAATCACCGCCGCGGTAGCTTTTAACCGGGAGGCAAGCTCGCTGACCAGTATTTCATCGGGCAGCGTGATATGAAGCTGCTTTTTCTTGGCTTTTTCGATCTGTTCCAGCCGGCGTAACTTCTCCGCTTCGGAATTGTTTATACGGTTACGACCACGGTTGTCGCCCGGAGCGGGGCGATTGTTTTGCTTTTTCAGCTTCTGCTTCTCGCCGCTCATGTTCTTCGCCGAATCGGGGACGAATTTATCAAGCTTTTCGTCGTATTTGGCGAGATCGACTGTTGTGGTACGCGTGTCTACAACTCGGGTTTCGTTTGCCTTGCCACGATGCTGCGAACGTTCTTCGATAATTTTTACCGCGGGCTCATCAGACGGCGTGTGTATAAACGTCGGCTGTTGTATACGCGGCGCCGCCGGTTTTTGTGGCCTTTGCTTTGCTTTTTGCTGCGTGAAGTCCGGCTTTTTTTCAAACCGCGCTCCGAGCGTAGCCTCGCGTGCCGCCGCGCGTTCGTCGGCTTTTGCTCTCGCTTCGGCAGCGGCTTTCGCCTGCTGCGCGTTTACAGCGTTGAGCTGCTGCGCAGAATGGTCGGGCTGACGCTGACCCTGTTGTCCCTGCGGGCGCTGTCCTTGGAAACGCTGACCTTGCGGCTGCCCCTGCGGACGCTGACCTTGCTGCTGTCCTTGAGGGCGCTGACCCTGCTGTCCTTGAGGACGCTGACCCTGCTGTCCCTG
>DHAH01000059.1:4083-9198 GCA_002397345.1 Clostridiales bacterium UBA4959 | reverse complement strand
TGGCAATGTGCGGTGTTGCCCTAGAAACATTAATTAAAAGCTATGAAGCAGATGTTTATAATAAGGGTTTAGAAAAGTTGGCATTATGTTTTACAGATATAAATAATTTAACTTTGTATGCCGATGCTATTGAGGATAGCGATCCGTGCAGTTATACAATCAGTAGGATTACATATGGTACTTTAGATATAATCTGTTCTCCTCAACTGGTATTGGCGCCCCGCTTCTTTATAATTATACTTTCAAATGATTTTTTCGTCGTCGGCAATTTAACAAATAGCAAAGATCTTCCTTTATTATATTATATCTTTTCTCGTGATACGAATATGTGTATGTATCGGTATATTTATAATGACATCCGAGAAGAAGGATACGAGCTCCGCTTCTATGCAGAGAATGGAATCCTTCAATATAGTAAAACAAATTATGATTATGATAGTGCAAAACAAGATTATAAATCTTTGATTAACGCATATACAGGCGGCGATGTTTTTTACACAGAAAAAGGTGTTGTAAATATGGCTGAAAATGAAATAATTTTTGTACAAGAAGAAAAATGACAGTGGAAGAATGGTATCACTCCGACAACTTTATTTACAAAGAAGAACGTGACAGTTATAAATGCTCAACTATGGAAGAATTCATCAACAAATTATGGCAAGACATTTACAGCTAATTATCATGTCATTTTACATTTATTTTTTCAATGTTTACTTTTATTTATTTTTTCTTTAGAGGTTTTTACATGAAAAATACGCGGGGCGCAAAACATAGTTGTGCGCCCCGCGTATTTTTAAATCGCTAATTTATAAACCAGCTTCGATCCGACCAGATTTACATAATACCCGCCTTCGTTATCGGACGGGCTGTAGTCGACGGTGAACTGTTTATCCACCGTCCGCGCCGCGCCGGAAGCGATAGGCGACGACTCGCCGGCGACGCCAGCTGTTTCGGTATACTTGACCGTTATGGTTTTCGCCGCGCCGCTGCCCAGCCCGTAACCGCGCAGGGTTTCGTCGTCACGCACGTTATAGGCGGCGCAATTTTTCAGCGCAAGGCTTGTTACGCCCCCCAGCAGTCCGCTCACAACAGATTCCTTAACTTTAACCGATTCGCCCGAACCATCATCAAGCATCCAAACAGATTCCGTCCCCTCCGATGAGGTGTCGGAAGAGGTTTCCGCCGGTTTTTCTCTTGTATAGCGTATTAATTTCTCGCCGTCTGCGCCGCGCTCCGTTATAGCAAGCTCGGTCAGCGACTTTATATCCACCGCCGGGAGGATGTCGTGCATTATCAGGTCGTTGCGTGTATATTTGAAAAAGTCGAGCAGCGCCGTCGCGACGAGATACACCTTTCCCGTACCGCCGATGTTCATATATTGCGTCCCGGTGAAGCTGTTGAGGTCGCCGAACAGCATTTTCAGCCCCGTGCCGTCACCGTATTTAACCTCGATGTACTCCTGCGGGTTATCCAGCCCATAACTTGCCATATTGGCATTAGAATCTTCAACCAGACGGTCAGCCGCTATCGAGGCGAGCGCTCCCGCCATCGTCATCGGCTGCTTCTGATCCAGCGGAAACATGTTGTCGTCGGCGTCATACCAATAATCGTTCTTGTTCTCGAGCCGCACGACCTCGCCGTTATAGCTGTACTCGATGTTTCGCACGTCGGCGCTCTTGTATTCCGCGAGCATAATTTTGGCGTTAGCGGCGTTTGACTCGGCGTCCGCCTCCGCCTGTTTGCGGGCATTATAAGAAGTCACCGCAAAATAAACGCCAACTAAAACCACGAGAGATATTAGACCAGCAACCAGCGGTGCCATCCGGCTCCGCTTTTTATTAATTTTATTTTCCATTGTTAGAAGTTTTTGCGGAGCTTTTAGAATTCTCAGCTATGCTGAGAATTCTAAAGCGACCGTACCCCCGTTCTTCGTTCCCAAAATCAGCGCTTGCGGCGCGCGTTCCAGCGCATAAAGCCAGCGATAAGCAGAATTCCGGGCACGATGCCGATAATAACCGCGCTCCATATCGCCGCGCTCGCGTCGGAAATCTTCAGCGCCGTGACCTGCATCGATTTTGACGCGATCGAGATCGAGTTCTGCTTGTTGCACAGCGTGGTCAGCGTCGCCATGAAATAAGTGTGGTTGCCGAGCTGACTGGTCATGTCGGATATGATGTTGGGAGACGAGAACCAAACGACGGCTCCGTTGCCCGGTTTTTTATCGCCGGAGTCCTCTTTTGCGGCGCCGGTATTTTCAATCGCCGCCAGCACGCCGATCTGGAAGGGGCCGACCTCGTCGGTCGCTTCTTTTTTAATCTCGTCGTTTTCTTTCAGCCCCACCTTTGCGAACGCGCTTTCGGTGGTCGTCATAAGATTTGTGACCGTAACGCCCGACGGCAGGTTGTCGGACACGTGTATGCCATGCGAATCAGGCATTACGATATACACGTTCGAGCCGGCCTTGGCGGAGATGGGGTTCTGCCCTATCTTCGGCATGAGATAAAAGGGATAGTTGTTGTAGGTATACGACGACGAACCCTCGGCGATAAGCCCGTCCACATATTGCAGCCCGTATTCCGCCATGAGCGCGAACAGGTTGGGCAGGTTTTTATGCTCATATGAGGTAATGAGGATTATCTTTCCGCCGGACGCCGCGTAGGAACGCAGCATAACGATCTCCTCCGGCGTAAAATCCGTCGTCGGCGTGTTGATGAACAGCGCGGTCGCGTCGGCGGGAATACCGCCGCCTGTCATCAGGCTCACTTCGGCGTCGCTGATGTTCTCCGCCGCTATCTTTTTCTTGATTGTATCGGATACAGCCGCCTCGCCGTGGCCGGTCGTACTGTACAGCGCGGGCAGATTCTCCTCGGTGACAAAATCGAGCGCGCTTGTCAGCGCCTGCTCGCCCGCGAACGAGGTCGTACCCGTCGGCGGAATCCCCTGCAAATAATAATTATACAGTTCCTCGTCGCTGTATTCTGTAACATAAATATCGCTGTTGTCAATAGCGCTGGCTCTGCCGTTGTCATTGTTGACTATAATAATACTGTTTTCAGTCAGACTTTTATCCGTGTATTTTTTAATAAAATCCGGATACATCGCAGGGTCGACGGAATCCTGTTTAATTTTAGGGTTCTCCGACGTGTAGCGTTCAATGAACCGCACGAGCTGATCGTCGCCCTTGCCGCCTGTCGCTATCAGATACATAGTGATATTGCTGTTTAATTTGTGTACTATCTCCTTGGTCTGGTCGGAGATGGAGAGTATCTTGTCTGACGAGGTGTCCAGTTTTGTATATTTCACCGGCAGCGCGTTCACAAGCAGGTTCGCGATTATCACGATCGCGATTGCAATAGCGCTTATCACCGCGCTGTAACCGCCGAAACGTATATATTTTGTATCCAGCGCACGGCGCAGTCCGTTTTTCTTTTCCATTAGCGTATTAAAACCTCCCTGCGCTTTCAATTCCAGCGGCGGCGGTCTGTCGACTGCACCGCAAGGAACACAAACAGCACCGCGACCGAGATATAATAAACCACCGACGTGAGATCAAACATCCGGCTGTATACGAACGTATTCATGCGTTCGAACAGCGACAGCCAGCTCATAACGCGCGCAAACGAACCCGCCAGCGCGGACTGGCTAAACACATAAACGCCCAGCAGCACCGCCTCCGCGATTACGCCGCAGGAAAATGCAAGCCAATAATTTTTTGTCATTGAATAAATTAAAAATCCCGCCAGCGTCACCAGCGCGGTGAACGCCACAAACGACGCTATCGCCGTAGCCGGTATCATGCTCGCAAGCCCGCCCATGATATTACAAAGCAGCATGGCTCCGAAGGTTATGACCGCCGAGATCATGACGCTCTCGGTAAGCGACGACATGAACAGCCCTATGGCAATCAGCGCCGAGCCGAGCAGGAAAAAGCCCAGCAGCGCGCTGTATGCGGTGAGCAGATTGACGCTGCCGTACAGCATCAAAAACAGCGGATATAACGCCATTATGCCAACCGGGATTGCAAAAACGCTGACCATGGCGAGATATTTCGCCAGTACCATGCCCGACACCGGCACCGGCAGCGAAAAGAGCAGTTGATCGGTTTTTGACGCGCGTTCCTCTGACAGTGACCGCATGGTTAGTATAGGCACCACGAACAATAAAACCATGCCCATACTGCCCAGCGAAATCTCGAAGCCCGGATATTTGCCGTCAAGGTTCAGCGCCTTGACGAATATCCCCGCGATCACCAAAAGGAACACGATAACGACCCAGCCGGTCATGTTGTTGAAATATGATTTAAATTCTTTTTTATAAATTGCGCTCATTTTTTATTCTCCCCCTTGCCGCTGCCGTCGTCTTTCGCGTTGAACATGGGGATGTAATAATCTTCGCCGTTGTCATCGCCGTTGTCATCGCCGTCGTCAGCTTCACCGCCGGTTTCGGCGTCACCGCTGGATTCTGCGTCATCGCCGGATTCGGCCTGATCTTTTTCCGCGTCAAGCACAAGATTAACGCTGTCGTCGTCCAATTCAACCTCGGATTCCGAGGTGAGCTGTAAAAATACTTCCTCAAGGCTTAATTCCGCGGAGCTGAGATTGCGCAGCGGCGCGCCCGCGGCGGCAAATTCCAAAAACAGGCGCTCGCGGATGTCGGCGCCCTCGTCAACGTCTATTACAGCGTCCCAAATGCCGCCGTCCTGTGCGGCGGTGCCGCCCGGAGCCGCAGCTATTGACATTGGCGTTGACAATGTCAATGTATATTTGACAATGCCGTCGATTTTGTCGAGTATCTCGGTGATTTTATCCTGCGTAGCGCGCGCGGTGATCATGACGCTGTTCTCTTTTATTCTTGAGCGGCGGATGTTCTCCAGCGTATCGGACGCGACAAGCTTACCGTGTGAGATTATCATCACTTGGTCGCAGATAGCGCTGACTTCCGCGAGTATGTGGCTGGAAAGCAGCACCGTGTGGTTTTCGCCCAGCGTGCGGATCAGGTCGCGGATCTCGATTATCTGCTTTGGGTCAAGCCCGACGGTCGGCTCGTCCAATATTATCAGCTCGGGGTTTCCCAGCATCGCCTGCGCGATACCGACACGTTGGCGGAACCCTTTTG
>DHAH01000059.1:3623-3945 GCA_002397345.1 Clostridiales bacterium UBA4959 | reverse complement strand
CGTTGGCGGAACCCTTTTGACAGATTCTTTATCAATCTGTTCGCCATTTCGAGAATGTGGGTTTCTTCCATTACGCTGCGCACCGCGTCCTCGATTTCGTGTTTCGCAACGCCCTTCGCATCGGCGACGAACGACAGGTATTCATACGGCGTCATATCAAGGTAGAGGGGCGGCTGTTCGGGCAGATAGCCTATCGAGCGCTTCGCCTCCTCCGGCTCTTCGTATATGTCATGCCCGTTAATGGTTATCTCGCCCTCGGTTGGCGCCAGACAGCCGGTGAGCATGTTCATCGTCGTCGACTTACCCGCGCCGTTCGGGCCGA
>DHAH01000059.1:3276-3458 GCA_002397345.1 Clostridiales bacterium UBA4959 | reverse complement strand
CCCGCGCCGTTCGGGCCGAGAAAGCCGTAAATTTTACCGTTTTCGATAGTGAAATTAAGATTTCTTACAACAGTGTTCGGTCCGTATTTTTTAGTGAGGTTTCGGACTGTAATCAATGAATTACCTCCAATAATTATTATTTAAAAGGTTTTAAAGGGCTCATCCCCAATCGCCGCGACGAT
>DHAH01000059.1:0-3111 GCA_002397345.1 Clostridiales bacterium UBA4959 | reverse complement strand
TCATCCCCAATCGCCGCGACGATTGGGGTGGGGGATTTTTCCTTAAAAAATCCCCCAGCGTTCCCCTCGTATCCCTCGGATCCCGGTTCCCCGGATTATTTATATTCCGGCAGCCAGCCCGCGTGCGCGGCGATCAGGTCGTCGCACAGCGCCACGATGTCGTCGATCGACAGCTCGGAAGAGGTGTGCGGATCGAGCATCGCCGCCTGATAAATCTTTTCTTTCTTTTTGGTCACGGCAGCTTCGATAGTGAGGAGCTGCACGTTAATATTCGTCATGTTCATGGCGGCGCACTGTGTGGGCAGCTTTCCGAAGTAACAGCCCTGCACGCCCGCGCGGTTGACCAGACACGGCACCTCGACACATGCATCGGCGGGCAGGTTCTCGATAAACCCGCGGTTGAGTACGTTGCCGCCGATTTTATACGGGCGGTCGGTGGTGATCGCTTCCATTATATACGACGCGTACTCACCCGTGCGGCGATGGCTGACCTCGCCGTGCAGATATCTTTCGCGATCAGCCTTCCAGTTCGCGATCTGGTTCACACAGCGGCGCGGATATTCGTCCAGCGGGATGTGATAACGATTAATATTCTCCGGATAACGCTCTTTTATGAAAAGATTATTATATTCGGAGTTGTGCTCGCTCGATTCGGTGCAGTAATAGCTGAACCGGCGGATGTATTCGTAGCGCACTAAATCCCACGATTTCGAGTCCGTCTTCTCCAATTCGGCGATAGCGCGGCGGCGGATTTCGGGGTAGAGGTCGGTGCCGTCGGCGTCACGCAGCTCGACGAGCCAGCCCATGTGGTTGATGCCGCCGATGCGCTCGAACAGCGGCTCGCTGTGCTGTATACCCAGATCGTGCAGCAGTCCGCGCGAGCAGGCCTGCACGCTGTGGCACAGCCCGACGGTTTTCACGCCTGTGAAGCGCTGCATATAGCCGGCAAGCATCGCCATGGGGTTGGTATAGTTGAGGAACCACGCGTCGGGGCATACGGCTTCCATATCGCGAGCGAAGCCCTCGAGCACCGGGATTGTGCGCAGCGCGCGGAAGATGCCGCCGATGCCGAGCGTGTCGGCAATGGTCTGGCGCAGATTGTATTTTTTGGGGATCTCAAAGTCGGTGATCGTGCAGGGGTCGTAACCGCCGACCTGTATGGCGTTGACGACGAAATCCGCGCCCGTTAACGCCGCGCGGCGGTTCTCCACGCCCAGATATTTTTCGATGGTCGCGCGGTTCTCGTTTGTATTCTTGTTTAGCGCGCAGATCATTATGTACGACTCGTCCAGCCGCTGTGCGTCGATGTCATAAAGCGCGATAACGCCTTCGCGCAGCGATTCCGTGAGCAAAGAATCGCCCAGCACGTTTTTGGCGAACACGGTGCTGCCCGCCCCCATAAATGTAATCTTAGGCATTGTAGTAATCCTCCGAAATATAATTTTTCATGATAAAAGCTTATAATATTATACCACCGTGCCATTAAAAGTCAAGTGAAGATTGAGTGAAGAACGCGCGCGCTGCCCCATAAATTGTAAGGGAGGAGCTCTCTCCCTCCCGCAGACCGAAAAAGCAACCCGCCATGCGGCGGGTTATGCTGTGTTTTTACGCTCTTATTCCTTTTCCACTACGATTACTTCAACTCCCAGCTCCTCGATTTTCGCAAGCTCATCCTCCACCGCGTCCCAATCGGTTATCAGGGTGTCAAATTCACCCGTACCGCACACACGAATGAACGCCTTATAGCCGATTTTTTGGTTCGGCATGAGTAAAACCTTCTTTCGGGAATTTTCAATCACCGCGCGCTGGAACGACGCGGTTTCATCCGTGCCGTTGGAAAATCCGAAAGCGGAGTCGTAGCCTCCGCCCGTCATCAAACAGACGTCAAAATGCATATTCTTCACAAACGCGGTCGCAAAACTGTCCACCAGCGACGCGGTTCCGTGCATGCGCATCTTCCCGCCGACGATATACACCGTGATGTTGTCCCAATATTTCAGCTCCTCGGCGAGCGTCACAGAATTTACGACAAGGGTGTATTTTATATCCCTCGGCAGATATTTCAGCATGATGAACCCGACCGAGCCGCTTGTCAGATAGATAATATCGTTCTCATGTACAAACTCCGCGCCCCTTTTCGCTATAGCGGCGTAATTGTCGAATATCACCATATTTTTCATATCGCGTTCCCTCTGCGGGGTGATACCGACCTGCATGGGAGGTATAGCGCCGCCGTGCGTTCGTTTCAACAGCCCTTTTTCCTCGAGAATCCGCAGATCTCGGCGCGCGGAATCAACAGAAACGCCAAACTTCTCTTGTATTTCCCCGATTGAAATCCTGCCGTTTGTCCCGATTAAATCCAGTATAACCTGATGCCTTTCTTCAATAAACATGTTCATGCTCCTTCACGTTATTTATAGCAAAGCGTGTCGACCCGCTTCATCTATATTAACAGTATACCACTATTCTTCACGCTTGTCAACGGTTTTAGTAAATAATCTTTAGCAATGACGAATATTCGTTAATCGAAAACCCGCCGCACAGCGCCTGTCACAGGCGCCGCGCGGCGGATCTATTTTAGGTTGTCGGTCAGCTCATCAGCCGTACCATTACGGCTTTCTGCGCGTGCAAGCGGTTCTCCGCTTGATCGAATATCTCTCCCGCGTGACGCTCGAAGGTGTCGGCGGTGATCTCCTCCTCGCGGTGCGCGGGCAGGCAGTGCAGCACCATGACGCCAGGGTTCGCGAGCCCCTCGAGCGCCGCGTTCACCTGAAAACCGGCGAAATCTTTTATGCGCTGCTGCGCTTCGCTCTCCATACCCATCGACGACCACACGTCGGTGTACAGCACATCCGCGCCGGCGGCCGCTTTCTGCACATCGTCGGTGATAAGCAGCCTGCCGGGGTAACGCTCGCCCAATTTCACCGCGTCAGAGTGGGGCATGTGGTTCTTCGGACATGCCACGGCGACGCTCATACCCGCCGTCAGACCGCCCACGATGAGCGAGTTCGCCATGTTGTTGCCGTCGCCGATAAAACACAGCTTCAGCCCCTCAAGCGAGCCTTTATACTCGCGGATCGTCATGAGGTCGGCGAGCACCTGACAGGGGTG
>DHAH01000106.1:7649-11256 GCA_002397345.1 Clostridiales bacterium UBA4959 | reverse complement strand
GATTCCTGTTATCCGCACCAGAATTAAGTCCTAGAAAAGATGTCCTGCGGAGAAAACCGCAGGACATCTTTTCTAGCCAAGGTTTTAAAGATAAAGCCCCGGCTTTTTTTATGTCTAAAATTAATCAGAAATGAGGTAACCAATATGAGTTAAACAGGATTTCACCATCCGCACCGTCGTATGACGGAAAAACGGAGTGGTATGTCTATAAACCCACGGAGCAGGACTATAAACAGCTCTGCGCGGCGGCTTATAAGGCTGAAATAGATCAGTCTCAGAATACTATGGAAATGGAGACGCTTTTAATGAAACATATTACGCTTAACGAGGCCCGTCAAACGAACGGCATGGAAGGTCTTGTGATCCAGGGCTGCGGCGGCGGCCTGAATGAATGGATCGATGGATCCGCGGTCTGCTCACCGAAGCCGGAACCCTGAAAAACGGCGGTACCTTCCATAATGTTTATGCATTTGAGCATGACAGCCACACCAATCTGCTGTTCTACGCTGTCTTTTCCATTGTATAATGATAATATATATGGTAAAATGTACATATAAATTATATTTGCACAAGATTTAATGCTATGTAAATATCAGCGTTTTTTATTATTGAAAGAAAAGATTTAACAGAAGATGCGTGATTTTTAGATCCGAGGGAGGTATGGATATGGCTAATTTCACACAAAAAGCGATCATTCAGGCATTTCGTGAGATACTTGAAGATACTTCTTTCGATAAAATCACTGTTTCGAGTATTATCGCGAAGTGCGGAATCAGTTCGAATACATTTTATTATCATTTCAAAGACATTTATGATTTGCTTGACACGTGGCTGCAGGAAGAAAAGGAACGGTTTATCAATAATTCCTCACAGAGAGAAACCTGGCAGGATATTGTAAAAGCAATATTAAACTATGTGAAGGAAAATCAGTCGATCGTTGAAAATGTTTTAAATTCATTATCCAGAGACCGTCTGGAACGATACATATTTGACTCCACAGACGAAAGTATTTATAAAATCGTTTGCCGGGAAGCGGTCGGACGGCGGGTCCCCGAGGAACGGCTCAGGGACATCGCGGACTTTTGCCGGTATGCACTTCTGGGCTTCTTCCTGAAGTATGTCTGGAACCGCATGAACTTCGATATTGATAAATCCGTAGACAGGCTCAGCGTGTTATTCAAAGGCTTTATCCGTCAGGCAATTGAAGACTGCCCGAACGAACAGTAACAGCGGTTTAGTAGAAATCGAGAGATTTATACTAATTTTATAGAGTTTAAGCAGTTTCTCCTAAATTAGGGGAAACCGCTTTTTTTCACAGTGGTATTATAATCGATAAATTGTTAAAATATTATCAGGACTATAAGGGCAAAGTGGAGGATAAATTTATGAATGTCTCGGATAAAATGAAAGATTTTGCAATGAAGCAGCTTTTTGGCTATTTAGATAAGGATCCGGACAATAATATACCCAAGGTTTTAGATTGGTTTGAAAAATACGACAAGGAAAACGGTGTGACGAGTCAGGTTCACGGAATCAAAAAAGCCATCAGCGACCCCGATAACAACTGGTCAAAACTGCTTAAAAGCATTTGGACAGACATTGATAGCGGACAGCGCATGACTTTGGTCGAGAGTGTGGGAATCAAAGGCACGATGATCGGTACGCCTCTTTCCACTAAGCTGCAGGATAAATATCAGTGCAATATTCCGTGGGCTATTCTGATGGACCCGACCTCCGCCTGTAATCTGCACTGCACCGGCTGCTGGGCGGCTGAATACGGGAACAAGCTGAATCTGACATTTGAACAACTGGACGATATCATCCGCCAGGGCAAGGAGCTTGGCACATATGTCTATATCTACTCCGGCGGCGAACCGCTTGTTCGAAAGGCGGATATCATCAGGCTGTGCGAAAAACACAGCGACTGCGCTTTTCTTGCCTTTACAAACGGCACCCTGATTGATGACGCCTTTGCCGATGAAATGAAGCGCGTCAAAAATTTCGTGCCCGCAATCAGCGTTGAGGGTTTTGAAGAAGCCACCGACGACCGCCGCGGTCATGGCACCTACGGTAAAGTCATGGAAGCCATGAAGCGTTTGAAAGAAAGAAAGCTGCTGTTTGGTGTTTCCTGCTGCTACACAAGTAAAAATACGGAGGTAATAGGCAGCGAGGAGTATTTTGATTTCATGATCGAAATGGGCGTGAAATTTGCCTGGTTCTTTACTTATATGCCTATCGGTGCGGACGCGGTTCCCGAGCTGATGGCATCTGCCGGGCAGCGGAAGTTTATGTATGAGCAAGTACAAAAATTCCGCAAGACAAAACCGATTTTCACCATGGACTTCTGGAACGACGGCGACGCTGTCGGCGGCTGCATTGCGGGCGGACGCGGTTATATACATATCAACGCAAACGGCGATGTCGAGCCATGTGCTTTTGTCCACTACTCGGATTCCAACATCAAGGAAAAGACGCTGCTCGATGCGTACCGTTCGCCTCTGTTCATGGCATACAGAGTGAGACAGCCGTTTAATGAAAACATGCTCCGTCCCTGCCCTGTGCTGGATAATCCCGGCAGGCTGACGGAGATCGTCGAGGCGTCCGGCGCATATTCCACTGATTTAATGAAACCGGAAAACGCCTGTGATTACTGCAATAAATGCGAACATGCAGCCGAAAACTGGGCTCCGGTCGCCGCTCAGCTCTGGGACTCCATTCCAAATAAGAGGGGCGTCCTCTTTACAGGCAAATTGAGCAAAAAATCATGACAAGGTATCTGCCTTGGTTTAATAACACAATAAAAACAACCCATGGATAAAGCTTTAAATTGCCTGTCCGTGGGCTGTTTGTGTTTTACGGAAAATTATTTGCGACAATTGTTGACAAGTTTCACCTTAATATATATAATTATGGTATTAATTCGACCGAGGGTGGGTTTTTGTTGCAACGCATACAAAGCGTCGTTCCGCTTATAACCTTGCTTTTGCTTTTATTGCTGACCCCATGCGCGCTGAACGGGTGTGCCGATAAAATGTTTTCGGAGACAGGCAACGCAAGGCACACCGCCGTATTCGCCGTGCGCGGCAAGAACGCGGCTGCGGCGGATACATCGTCGGCGGCAGGTACCCCGCAGTCTTATATCGAGCTGCGGAACGCCGGCAGTTATGCCGAGAAATTCAATCCGCCGGATATGCTCACCGAAACGGCAAAAGCGCTTGTCGCCGCCTCGGACAATGGAATCGCGTTTACAAACGCAAAAAATAATTATTCGCGCGGAGAAAAGATCTCGCTCACCGTCGCGGGCAGCCCGAACACGCTTTATACGCTTAAAATCCGATATAAATCCGGTTATTCCTCCGCATTGGGTCTTGGCGGCGTGACAAGCGACAATCACGGATATGCCACATGGACGTTTAAAATCGGTAATGTCTCCGGCGAGTTCATACCGTGGTTCGAGGTCACGGGCGGCGGTGTGACAGTGACGCATAAGTTTACAGTCGGCGGCGATGCAGAATACAGTTCAGATACATCGTCTGAAAATTCTTCGCACGTTACAGCCGCGCCTTCCGTGCAAAACGAGAACGCTGCCGAAACAGCCGCTCTCTAC
>DHAH01000106.1:7017-7413 GCA_002397345.1 Clostridiales bacterium UBA4959 | reverse complement strand
ATTAACGATAACAGGCGAACCGAACGCGGTTTACACACTAAAAGTAAAATATAAATCGGGCTATTCGTCTGCGAAGGGTCTGGGCGAAACAAAAAGCGACGCGCGCGGCAATGCGTCGTGGGCGTTTAAGATAAGCTCCAACGCGGACACCACTTTCACGCCGTTTTTTGAGGTCACGGGCGGCGGCAGAACAGAAAAATGGAATTTTAAACTCACCAACGAAGTAACAACTGCTCCGACAACAAAAACTCCGAAAAAAACAACGCCGGTGACAGAACCCCCTGCAACGATCCCGCCGGTCAAAACCGCACCCGAAACAACCGGGCTTGAAACAAGCGTTCCTGAAACTGACAACAGCGCCGCTGCCGAAAATGATAACGCCGTTAACGGGATAAT
>DHAH01000106.1:6699-6890 GCA_002397345.1 Clostridiales bacterium UBA4959 | reverse complement strand
AAAATTTATCGACGCTAAGGCGGCGTATAAACGCGGCGAAGCTGTCACCTTGACTATAAATGGTGAGCCGGACATGGTCTATACGCTGAAAATAAAATATAAAACCGGTTATTCAACCGCAAAAGGGCTGGGCGAGGCGAAAAGTGACGCCAACGGCAGCGTCGCGTGGACGTTTAAGATTGGCAGCAGGG
>DHAH01000106.1:6040-6520 GCA_002397345.1 Clostridiales bacterium UBA4959 | reverse complement strand
AAGGGTAAGCACGACAGACTTCGTACCGTATTTCGAGATCACCGGCGGAAATAAAACAACGCTGCTGTATTTTAATATGACGGATTAAATTTTATATCACAATAATTGTAAAATTGTCCCTGTGGGGTGTATCCCCGTACACTCGTTCCTATATCTCTTTATCCGTGCGGGGCATGGCGGTGCGGACAGCCAGCACGCCTGTATCGCAGTCGAGCACGATAGTGCGTCCGTTGCTTCCCCCAACGTCCTGCGCAACTACGCTTATGGAGCAGCGGGTCAGCGCGAGCAGACTCTGTTCCACGTTGCGGCGTCCGATCTGCATCGTGTTGACCTGTTTTATCAAACCAAACATATCCGCCCCGCCCGCGAGTTTGCTTACAATCAGCGGGGCGGACGCGCCGAGCTGAAGCATGCGGCGTAACAACTCCTTGACAGCGGTATCCGCGTATTTTGCAAGGTTAATCTCGCCGCCCGGCGGCG
>DHAH01000106.1:4667-5912 GCA_002397345.1 Clostridiales bacterium UBA4959 | reverse complement strand
GTTAATCTCGCCGCCCGGCGGCGCGTTTGGCAGCAGCACGTGAGCCAGTCCGCCGATCTTATGTATTTTATCATGCATGGTAATACCCACGCATGAACCAAGTCCGAGGGTAGTGATTTGATTGGGCGCTTTGGCAACTGCCATATCCGCAATTCCTACGATAATACCGGGCATTATTCAGCCATCCCCATTTTTCGCATTAATATTTGATTTGATTCCATATCGGGAATCAGGAAAAAATGACCCGTAATTTCTTTATTATTATCGGTAAAAACGGTTTCCAATAGAAGAACGGAATCGCTGTATTCCCCGTAGACCGCGGCGGGCAGATTCATAATGGCGGCAGCCATGTCAATCACAAGGCTGGGTACAGACCAATTGATGGAAAGTCCCGTAAGCTCGCTTATTGCATTGACATATGAGCCGCAAAGGATGTTTGCCAGTTCCGTAAGAGCGGATTTTTGCATATCGGTCAGCATGTCGTCGGAGACAGCATCTTCGATACCCATCAATTCGATCATGGAGGAGGTCAGCGCGCGGGCGTCCTCCATGCTTAAAATGAATAGAATCGAGCCGGTAATATCGCGTTCTATCCCCACCAGCATACCCGCGACAAGTGTTTCCGGTCCGCCGAGCAGTTCGCTTATGGTTTTGAAGTCGCAAAACTCCGCGGTGGGCACATTCAGCCCTATCGGACGGCTCAGCATGGAAGCAAGCGCCGTGACTGCGTGTCCGGCGCCGATGTTTTCAAGCTCTTTAAAAAAATCAAGCTGATCGTGTGACATTTCTTTCATAAGGCAGCTCCGCCTTTCGTTATTACTATATTATGATAAAATATTTCTTGGGAAATATTTTATCATAATATAGCAAATGGTTCAATAAGAAAAGTAAAAAGTTACAAAAGAAAAACCGCTGCGTTTCGAAATAAACGCCGGCGGTGTTTTTTAAATATAAAATTTATCTCTTTATTATATATCCATTGCGTTCAAGGATTTTAATGGATTTATCAAAACTTTCTTCTTTAGTTAAAATGTAATCTGTATTATATGTTGACACTGCAAATATTCCAATTTTGTTTTCTGCTAACAGCGTGGATATCCTTGATAAAATACCGATAAGAGAAAAATCCAATATTCCTTGTATTCTGAAAGCTTTCCATTTACTATCACATTCAATTGCATTTTCGGGTATTAAATTTGTGCTGCATACTAAAGATAGCTCCTCATCTGTCTTGCTAATAAAACA
>DHAH01000106.1:4317-4468 GCA_002397345.1 Clostridiales bacterium UBA4959 | reverse complement strand
TGATTTATTATTTTTAACTCCATTTAATAATCCTCGTTATAAATTTCTTTTTATATGAATTATATTTAATAACGGATTTACCAACATATAAAAAGACATAGCATCTCCTTAGCGGAAGCTATGTCTTTCTGGCCCGCTCGACAGGATTCGA
>DHAH01000106.1:3731-4120 GCA_002397345.1 Clostridiales bacterium UBA4959 | reverse complement strand
TCTATCCAACTGAGCTACGAGCGGAGATTATTGTACACTACAATACCGTGTTATTATATCACAATATCTTCCGCTTGTAAACAGTTTTTATTAAAATATCGCAGTTTCGAATTTCGAATTTTATATCCGCTCCGCGGGTACCGGTGTGGCAGGGATTTATTCTCGCTGCATGCGGCGCTTTATTCGGTTTCGGTCAGCGTCAGAGCGTATATCACCGGGCTGTTTCCGTCGAGCGGATGATAGTCGGTGATGCGTATATACACGGTATCGGACGACGCGAAATACGGGGTCAAATCAGCAGAATAGCTGCCGCGCGCTGCGCCGAACCCATCGTCGGTATAGGCGAACAATCGGTAATAAGTTTCGTCGTCGGTCGAGGCGGTGACAAG
>DHAH01000106.1:3055-3531 GCA_002397345.1 Clostridiales bacterium UBA4959 | reverse complement strand
GTGACAAGATATTCGCCCTCAAGCTCAAGCGCCAGTGTGAAGCCGCCGCCCTCGCGTCCCGTCAGTTTATAGACAAGCACATCTGTGCGCTCCAGCGTCCGCGCGCCATTCGAGAGCGCGCCCGCTTCTTTTGATATAATCTTTTTTTCCGCAGCCGAGCCCGCGGCGATAACAGTTCCCGCGCTGCCGGTGTAGATCTGCGTGTCGGACAGCCCCTTCGTGAGCGAAAAATCGGGATTGGCGGTAAAGTCATCGTCCGAGTTGTATTTTAAATATGCAGCAAGGAAATATTGCACAGCCGCCTGTGTGGAGCGTTCGTTCTTGCCGGTGACGACGATTTTCGTACCGTCGCCGCACACATTGACGGTGAATTGACCGTCGTCCAGCGCGGCGATCACGTCGGCGCTCTCCGGGCGGTTGGTGTCGCCGATCAAAATCTCTTTACGCTGGGCATTGTCTTCCTTGCCGTCCCAGTC
>DHAH01000106.1:571-2945 GCA_002397345.1 Clostridiales bacterium UBA4959 | reverse complement strand
TCTTCCTTGCCGTCCCAGTCGGTCTTGATCGAAATCTCCGCGCCGGTTACGGTTCGGATCGCGGAACGCAGCGCCAGTGTCGACTTCACGACAGGATTGGTTGTGGCAAGTAAATCGCTGCGCACAATGACATATTCGGTCGTGCCGCCGGCAATAATAGGCAACGCTTCGCCGGATGATTTTCCGCCAGACGGAACATTTGTGCATGAAGTAAAAGCTGTAATTAATATGACAGTTAAAACAAACGCAAATATTTGCTTTTTCATAATGACAACCCCTTTTTAAAAAAATAGCTATAATGGCGGGGTGTGTGGTGGGGATAGGGGTCAAGCTTACTTGACCCTATCTCCACCACGCATATCTCCGTAACCCCGCCACTTAGAATGTCGGGCCGTCGAGCAGCCAAACTCCGTCTTGGTTCACGAGCACCAGCGTCATCTGTCCGCCGACACTGTCCTCGCCCTTGAGGGTATAATTTACTTTAACCTTAACTTTATTCTTTGTCGACTCCACAACCGCAGCGCTTGACAGATCAATCGCCGTGCGCAGCGTCAGCGCCTTGTATGCGATGTCGACGAACAGCACGCCCCCGACCTCTTTATACCGCGGGGAGAGCTTTTCTTCCGCTTTGCCTTCAAACGCCATCAGGTAGACGGATTTAAGATAATCGGACGAATAAACCCGCTCGGCGTCAGCTTTCAGGTTCGCCATATCACGGTAGGGCGCGTCGTCGGCGACCTCGAAATATTGCGCGCCGATGTCATATTCGCTGAGTACCGCTTTTTCGGTGGGCTTAAGTCCGCTCCCGACGAAAATTTCGTTAAGCTCCGTCGAAAGGGGGACAAGCTCACCCAGCCGCGCCAAAATTTCATTGTCGGGCGGACCCGGCTCGACTTTTTTTCCGCAAGACAGTGCGGACAGCGTCAATAACGCGGCGGTTAATAATATAATTGTACGTATAAATAATCGGTGATTTCTTTTAAGTGAGTTATTCATGATAATTCAAGCTCCTTCGCCAAATTTATAACCTCCAGCCCGCGTTTCCGCGCGTAACCGACCGTATATGCGGTGCCGCCCGATACCTGCGTAAGATAGCAAACGCAGACGGCGCTGCGGTCGACCATAAAACGGTTGCGCGCGCTCATGCAGCCGGGATGATATATATCAGAGAGGCACACAACCTCGTCCGCGCGGCTTTTTATGTGCGCGAACAGCTCGATATCGCCGCGGCTCCAGCCGCGCGTGTGGATGCGGCAGGGCAGCGCAAGCGTGAGCGACAGCTCCGGCAGCTCGTTTTTCAGGTTCAGCAGCGTGACCGAGGCGAACATGTCAAACCCCAGCGCTCCGCCGGCGTAATAATGCCGCACGCCTTCGTCATATAAAAAGCGCAGCCGCCGGTCGAGCGCCGCGACAAGCGCGTCAAGGGACACGCCGCCAAGCTCGCGGTGTCCTGTGAAACAGCCGATAGTATTATCTAAATCGTTCATAACAGTAAAATAATTATAAACGTTAATACAATAGTTGTCAATGGGCAATATATTTATAATTTATAGGCTGCCGGTAATTATTTAGACGTTGACATTCGCTTCGAGCCATGATAAAATAAAACCGGTTAAACCACATATTATTTACAATACAGGAGAGAAAACGGAATGTTCAACGGACTTGGCATGGGACTGGGAAATTTATCGCGCATATCTGACGCGAAAACTCGCTCGATAAGCGCCGAAAACTTCACCGGCGAAAAAGGCAAAGCCGCAATGGCAACCGAAGGTACCGGCGCAGGCTGCGCACGCGATCTTGGATATGGATGGAAAATATCGCCCAGTATACATTTACCCAGACATTCAACCTTCACGCTCGCCGACATCGACGGCATGGGCGCGATACAAAGTATATGGATGACAGGCGTCGGCAGTTTTGACGTTATCATCCGCATTTATTGGGATAATCAGGACTTCCCGTCGGTGGAAGCGCCTGTGGGAGCGTTCTTCGGCTATGGTTTCGCAGAAAATATCGACGGCACGACCGGCAGATTCCCCACGCTCTGCTCGCTGCCGGTACTCGTCGCGCCCAACCGCGGATTGAACTGCTTTTGGGAGATGCCCTTCCGCAAGCATTGTAAGATCACGATCGAAAATATTTCCGACGATGACAAGACCTGCTATTACCAGATCAATTATACGCTGACCGACGTACCCGACGACGCGGCGTATTTCCACGCGCAGTACAGACAGGCAAAACCTGTTGACTTCAAGGAAGAATATACCATCCTTGACGGCGTGAAGGGTCGCGGTCAATATGTCGGCACAACGATGTTCGTCAACCTCAACGGAGCCGGCGGCTGGTGGGGTGAGGGCGAGATTAAATTCTA
>DHAH01000106.1:0-405 GCA_002397345.1 Clostridiales bacterium UBA4959 | reverse complement strand
GCACGGGCACCGAAGACTACTTCGGCGGCGCGTATAACTGGGACGTGAACGGCAAATACAACACTTATTCCGGTCCGTTCATGGGTATGTACAACGTCACACAGCCCGACGGACTGTACCGCTCGCAGCAAAAATTCTCGCTGTACCGCTGGCACATCATGGACCCGATCCGCTTCGAGAGCGACCTGCGTGTCACGATGCAGGACTTGGGCTGGCACCGCAACGGACGTTACCTGTCCCGCCGCGACGATTTCATGAGCGTTGCATATTGGTATCAGACGCTGCCCGCCGAAAGATTCCCGCAATTACCGTCTGTGGACGAATTGGAAATCAGTTAATTTATTATTATTGGGGAGGGGCTCTGCCCCCGCCGATTATATACGGATGCGTCGGCGGGGGCAAGCC
>DHAH01000166.1:2030-6871 GCA_002397345.1 Clostridiales bacterium UBA4959 | reverse complement strand
CCCCGTATCCCCGTATCCCCGTTCCCTCATAATGCGGCGCGCAGTTTTTCAAGCGCCGCTTTTTCTATGCGGCTCACGTATGAGCGGCTTATACCGAGCTTCGCAGCGAGCTCGCGCTGGGTGACGGGCGGCGCGCCGCACAGACCGTAGCGCATTATGATAATTTCGCGCTCGCGCTCGTCGAGCACGATACCGATCAGCTTAACCGCCTTCGCGCCGCTCAGTTTTATATCAAGATCGTCGGCGATAGTGTCGTCGCAGCTTATAACGTCAATATACGAAAGCGGATTGCCGTCGCGGTCGACGTCGATGGTTTCGTTGGTCGAAACCTCGAGCGCCAGCTTCTTCTGTGAGCGGAAGTACATCAGGATCTCGTTTTGCAGGCACTTGCTGGCATAGGTCGCAAAGCGCGCCCCGTTTTTGGGGTCGAAGGTATCTATCGCCTTGATAAGGCCGATCGTGCCGATCGACATTAAATCCTCCTGATTTCGGCTGGCTGTGTAATATTTTTTAACAATGTGAGCGACCAGCCGCAGATTGTGCACAATAAGTTTGGAGCGCGCGTCGCGGTCGCCCTGCCGCGCAAGGCAAAAACATCTGTTTTCTTCCTCCGGATCGAGCGGCGGCGGAAAACTACCATGTGACGAAACCGACAGGAAGAACAGCATTATGCGCGCGAACAGACCGTCCAAAAACATAACTCTCACCCCAAATTATATAAATAATATATTGATATAATATAATACGCGCCTTTTGCTTTTTAAATGACGTAAATTATTTTTGTATTTTTTGTATTGCATTTTTTTCGATATCAGGATATACTATGTATATACCATATAAATCAGGAGGATGACGCCGATGATAACGACCATTGTTAAATGGGGAAATTCGCAGGGGATAAGGATTCCTAAAATATTGCTCGATAATGTCAATTTATCCGAAAACGATACCGTGGAAATCCTCACGGAAGGCGACAATATTATAATAAAAAAATTATCACCCAAACGCGCATATCCGACAATACAAGAACTTTTTAAAAATTTTGATGCTGAAAAATACGAAAAAACTGAAATTAACTGGGGCGAACCTGTAGGGCGCGAACTATGGTAAAGCAGGGCGACATTATTAAATTAAATTTTAATCCTCAGAGCGGACATGAACAAGCGGGATACAGGCCGGCGGTGGTCGTAAGCAATAACTTTTTTAATGGTATAACTAATTTAACCATCGTTTGTCCGATCACAAACACAAACCGTCCGTTTCCGCTTCACGTTGTTTTGGATGAAAGAACAAAAACCACAGGTTCTGTTTTATGCGAACAGTTAAAAGCGGTGGATCTCGAGAACCGCTCTTACGAATTCATAGAGTCTGTTCCCGGCGATCTATTGAATAATATAATCCATAAAATTTTTGCTGAAATCGAAATTTCCGAAGATAATCAATAATACTAAAATTCGATAGCTAATTACCGAGTTTATAATTGAATTTAAGTATAAGGAGACACTATCATGCGCTGTGCCATAATTGACATCGGTTCAAATACCGTCAAAATGAACGTTTACGACGTAACCCCGCCCGACATTATCAAACCGATTTTGGGCGAGTCCGCGACGCTGGGTCTGCTCGGCTATATCGCCGGGGGAGCGCTGTCGGAGGAGGGCGTGACCTCGCTGTGCAAAACAATATCGGGCTATGTAAAGCTGGCGTCCGACATCGGCGTGACCGTGCTGCGCTGTGTCGCGACCGCGGCTCTGCGTCAGACGGACAACGCCGATTATATTATCGCCGAGGTCAAGGCGCGCACCGGCTGCGAAATTGATTTGATCTCCGGTGAAAACGAGGCGCTGCTCGGGCTGGAGGGCGTGAAATCGTGTCTGGGCGGTGATGATAAAAACGGAAATCTTGCCGCCGGAAATCTTTCCGCCGGAAATCTTTCCGCCGGAAATCTTGCCGCCGGCGTGATGATCGACATGGGCGGCGGCAGCACCGAGCTGGTGGGCTTCATCGACGGACGCGCGGTCCGCGCGGTATCAGAACCATTCGGCTGCCTGTCGCTGTTTTCGCGGTTCGTGAGCGGCGTGCTTCCGGAAAAATCCGAGCTGCGTGAGCTGCGCCGTTTTGTAAACTCACGCATGGACGGTTACGACTGGCTGAAAAATTACGGCGAGACGCTGTATGCGGTCGGCGGAACCTGCCGGCTTATCGGGCGGATGCATTACGAGCTTTTCAATAACGACCGTCAAACGGAATACGAAAACGGCTACGCCTTCACGCGCGATGAATTAAAAACGCTGTATAACCGTTTCAAAGCGCCGTCAACGGACGATATCCGCGCGCTGATCCGCGTCGCGCCCGACCGTATCCACACCTTTGTGCCCGGACTTTGCGCCATAAATAAAATAGCCGCCGCATGTGCAGCCGAAAAGCTGGTGGTGTGCTTCTCCGGCATCCGCGAGGGCTATGTGAGGAAATTGTTGTTAAATGAAAAATGATCTTTCAGAGGACATTATTAATACACCGTCCGCGCAGCCTTCCGCGCAGCCGTCCGCGCGACCGCCCGCGCGCTCAATTTATATCAACCGCGAGCTGTCGTGGCTCGCGTTTAACCGCCGTGTGCTCGAGCAGGCGACCGCGCCCGAGGTGCCGCTGTTCGAGCAGCTTCGTTTCGTCGGCATTTTTACCACCAATCTCGACGAATTTTTCATGGTGCGCGCCGGCGAGCTTACCGACCGCGCGCTCATTGCCGGAGATGCGTCCGACGATAAAACGGGCATGACCGCGGCGGAGCAGCTCAGAGCGTTATACGCGTCCGCGCGCCCGCTTTACGATTACCGCGACCGCGTGTTTGCCGGGGTCGAAGCGCGTCTTTCCGCCGCGGGGATAAAACGGCTCGACCTGCGCGGTATGGACGGCGCCGAATTGGCGCCGGTGAAAAAATATTTCAAGCGCGAGCTGCTGCCCCTCCTGTCGCCCTATCTTATCGACGCAAAGCATCCCCTGCCCCACTTCGAAAACAAGCGCATGTATATCGCCGCGGCTCTGAAAAAAGACGGACGCTCGTTTTACGGCATCGTGCCGGTGTCCGACGCGCTGGAGAGCGTTTATATCGCGGATTCGGGCGGCGGGGGTGTCGTCTACGCGACGGTCATCGACATTCTGCTGCGTTTCGCGTCGCAGATTTTTTCAAAATATACCGTTTCCTCACGCTGCGCGATACGTGTGACGCGCAGCGCCGACATCGATGTGGACGACAATTTCGACGACGACAATGTGGGCATCGAGGGCGTTGACTACCGCGAATATGTGCGCGCGAAAATAAAAAGCCGTGCCAAGCTCGCGCCGGTGCGCGTCGAGCATTACGGCGGCGGATACGCGAAATCCGACAAACCGGCGGTCTACATTACCGAGCGGCTGAAAACGCCGGGCGAGCTGTGTTTCCGCTCGGAATGCCCGCTCGACGCGTCGTTTATACGCAAGCTCGAGCCGTATGCAACGCCCGCAATGCTCTACCCTCCCCGCGTCCCGCAACCGCCGCGCTCGCTCCAGTGCGAATCCCGCACTTTTGACAGCCGTACTGTCACCGCCGTCGCGGAGGAGCGCGATATCCTGCTTGTCTATCCGTACGAGCAGATGGGCCCCTACCTGCGGTTATTGCGGGAGGCGGCGGACGATCCCGGCACGGTGAGCATAAAAATCACGCTTTACAGGCTCTCCGCCGGGTCAGAGGTCGTCGCTCTGCTCCGCCGCGCCGCCGAAAACGGGTGCGAGGTCACAGCTGTAGTCGAGCTGAAAGCGCGTTTCGACGAGGACAACAACATCGGCTGGTCGAAACTGCTGGAGGAAGCCGGGGTTCATGTCATCTACGGTATCGACAGACTGAAGGTACATTCCAAAATTACGCTGATAACGCGCCGCCGGGACGGGAAAATAAGCGGCGTGGCGCACATCGCGACGGGCAATTACAACGAAAACACCGCGCGGGTATACTGCGACTACGGCATTATAACCACGAACGAGGAGATTTGCGCCGACGCCGCGGAATTTTTCCGCGCGCTGACGCTGGGCGTCACACAATCGGATTATCGGCGGCTGCTCGTCGCGCCCGAGTCGCTTAAATCGGGCGTGCTTGCTAAAATTGGAGAGCAGGCGAAGCTCGCCGACGCGGGCAGGCCGGCGTATATTTGCCTGAAAATGAACGGGCTGACCGACAAAGACATTATCGACGCGCTCGCCGACGCCTCGCGGAGAGGCGTGTCCGTGGATCTCATCATTCGCGGCGTGTGCTGTCTGCGGCCCGCTGTTTTCGGCGAAACCGACAATATCCGCGTGGTGAGTATTGTGGGGCGCTATCTTGAGCACGGGCGCGTGTTCATCTTCGGCGCCGGCGAGCCGGAGAGCGGAGGCTGCGAGGTCTACATCGGCTCGGCTGATCTTATGACGCGCAATACGACGCGGCGGGGGGAGATCTGCACGCCGGTGCTCGACACGTCTATCGCCGCGCGCCTGTATAAAATTACGCGCGATCAGTTACGTGACAACGTGAAAGCGCGCTGGCTCTTCTCAAACGGCGAATATGAACCGCTCGTCACCGCCGACCCGCCCTTCGATTCACAGCTCATGGGGCTAAATTGATAGGGACGGGGGACGGGGGACGGGGAAACGGGGTATGCTGGGGGAGGTAAGATCTCCCCCAGACCCCCGCAAAGATAGGAAAAATATCAAATAATTATATAATTATTTAATTATATAATTATGGGTCTATGTGTTAATGTGTAGGGGACGGCTTCCATGCCGTCCCGCTTTCTATAAATACAACGGGCGACCATTGACCGCCCGTTGTA
>DHAH01000166.1:1547-1904 GCA_002397345.1 Clostridiales bacterium UBA4959 | reverse complement strand
GACCATTGACCGCCCGTTGTATTTGCATATCTTTATCAGAATTATGATTTTTTTACACAGAATTGCGCGGGGTCATCCCGTTTCCCTGTAATTAGTCGCTGATATAGGGCAGCAGCGCGATCTGGCGGGAGCGTTTGATCGCTGTGGTCAGTTGGCGCTGATGTTTGGCACAGGTGCCGGTAATGCGGCGCGGCAGTATCTTTGCGCGCTCGCTGATGCACTTACGCAGGCGTGCTGTGTCTTTATAATCGATATTCTCGACTTTTTCAGTGCAGAACTGGCAGACTTTTCTGCGTCTGCCGCGGTTCATCATCGGGCGCTGCGGACGCTGTGTGTACTGCCGATCGGCGGGTGCGG
>DHAH01000166.1:0-1418 GCA_002397345.1 Clostridiales bacterium UBA4959 | reverse complement strand
CGACTGCGTCGCCGGTGCAGACTGTGCCGCTGGCGCGGACTGCGTCGCGGGTGCGGACTGCTGTGCTGGCGCGGACGATTCTTCCCTGACATTGTCAGAAGTAGTAACTTCGATATTTTGCTCGTTATCCATCTTATGAAACCTCCATTTAAAAATTACCGGCGATGCCGCTATCAGCAAATTGCCGGTTATAATGTATCTCACTTTTCAACAAGTGAGATATAAAACCGTTCTGCCGGTCAGAACGGGAGGTCGTCGTCGCTCGAGATATCCTCGAACTTAGGCGCCTCGGACGCCGGAGCTGAAAAAGCGGGCGCGGGCGATGGCTCGTTATAATAACTGTTATCGCGGTTTGCGGGGCTTTCGCTTTTAGAATCGACGAAATACACGTCATCCGCGACGATTTCGGTAACATAACGCTTTTGACCCTGCTGGTCTGTCCATGAGCGCTCCTGAAGAGAGCCTTCGACAAGAATCGAGGAGCCTTTCCTGAAATAACGCGCGACAAATTCCGCCGTGCTCCGCCACGCGACGACTTTAAAAAAGTCTGCCGTCTGCTGCGGCTGGCTGCCGTCGGCGGCAGAACGCGCTACGCGACGGTTTACCGCGACGCTGAATGACGTAACCGGTATACCCGTTTGGGTCTGGCGCTGCTCAGGATCGGCGCACAGTTTGCCGGCGATTGTCACTCTGTTATAATTCAGATTTGCCATTTTCGCTTCCTCCCCGCTTAAGCTTCTTGATGAGCGTTCTCTTGCTTGACAGCGTCATTTTTGGCGACGACGTTACTGTCAAGCTTAACGATGATGGAGCGCATAATGCCTTCGGTTATGTTGAATATACGATCAAGCTCGGCGGGGAAATTTGCCGGCGCCGTGAATCTCACAAGCGTATAATATCCCTCGTTCAAGTCGTTGATCGGATATGCCAGCCTGCGCTTGCCCCAATCCGACGTTTCGATAATCTCTCCGTTTTCGGCGATCAACGCCGTAAACTTTTTAACCAGCCCGGCGACTGCTTCTTCGCCGAGCGACAGGTCGGAAATGAATACCGTTTCATAAGATAAGTTAAGATTTTCCATGTTGTTTTTACACCTCCTTATGGACATAAGACCACCGCATTCCGCGGCGGTAAGGATTTGAACCCAAATAAGGATTCAACCATACAATTATATCTTGTCCCGCGCGTTTTGTCAAGTATAACTTCCCTGTTTAGCAACATTAACAGAAAATTCATACACTCAGTGTTGCAAAAACGCGGGCGGTGTGATATAATGTGTCACGTCGCGAAATAAGAATCTCTTTTCACCGGTACGGAGGAGTACTCAAGTGGTGAAGAGGCGCCTCTGCTAAGGGTGTAGGGCGGGTAACCGTCGCGAGAGTTCAAATCTCTCCTCCTCCGCCATATAAGAACGCTAA
>DHAH01000168.1:467-8220 GCA_002397345.1 Clostridiales bacterium UBA4959 | reverse complement strand
GTCGTATGCCGCGCGTCGCCCGCCGACGCGCGGCATACGACGCCCGCGGCGGTCATCCAGTTCCGGGGAGTCAAAACCACGCCGTCCGCGCCCGCCGCGTAGATACTGCGCAGCGCGTAGCCGAAATTGTACGGATCCTCGATCCCCTCAAGCAGCATGTAAAATCCGTCCGCCCGCGGATCGGGCGCGCGCAGCGTGCGATCGCCCGCGAAGGCGATGACGCCGCCGTGCGAGGTGCCGGTCGAACAGCGGTCAATCTCCTCCGGTTCGCATTCCACAACCGGAAAGCCCATGCGCTCGCCCGTTTTAATCAGCCACGCAAGCTCGGAGCGCTTCCTCGGGTTATCATAACGCGAAGCGGCGTATAAAACGCGCTCGATTTTCCGGTCAGTCGAGCCGAGCCGCACACCCTCCAGCACCGCGCGGATAGAGATGATCCCCTCGAATACGCTGTTATCAGCAAAACGCGATTCTTCTTTTTGCATATAATTACCGTTTGTTTTTTATATTAAGACTTAATCAGGACACCGCGCCCGTGATATTTAATCGGGCGGCATTGCTCCGACCCTGCCCAGCGGGCTGCGGCGATAGGCTATAATCATAAGTATGCTGCACAGCAGCCAACCCATCGGATACGCCAGCGCGGTCACGACGAAGTACTGCCCCAGCAGCTTGTTTACAAACAGATACATCTGCCTGAACACCACGAACGAAAACAGCATGATAATCGTCGGGGTACGCGCGATACCGATACCGCGCAGCGCGCCGGCAAAAATCTGGTTGAAGCAGATCACTATATAAAACGGCGCGACCAGCGAAATAAAACGCGCGCCGTACTCGATAACCTCTTTGTCGTCGGAAAACAGCGTCATAAGCGGATAACGCAGCAAAAACAGCAACCCGCACAGAATGCCCGTGGCGGTAAGCGAAGAATAAAGCGCTTTCCGCACCCCTTCGCCAGCGCGTTTCAGCTTGCCCGCGCCGTAATTCTGACCGACAAACGTCGTCGACGCCAGCGCGATAGCTTGAACCGGAATCATTGTATAGGTGTCCAGCTTTGTATACCCGCCCCAGCCAGACATGCATGCCGCGCCGTAATAATTTATATACGACTGCACAAATACGTTTGAAAACGAAGTTATCGACTGCTGCAGTCCCGACGGCAGACCCAGCCGGATTATCTCTTTAAGCTCGTCCCACGACACACCCAACCGCCGCCAATTTATAGTATACGGCTTATTCGCGCGCGAAAGCGTTATAAGAATGAGTATCGCCGAGATAAACTGCGACAATATTGTCGCGTAAGCGGCGCCGGCGACGCCCGCTTTAAAATTGACAACAAATAATAAATCGAGCGTGATGTTAGTCAGCGCGGAGAATATCAGGAAATACAGCGGTCTGCGCGAATCGCCCACCGCGCGCAGCACCCCCGAGCCTAAGTTATAGATAAGCAGCCCCGTAACGCCCATGAAATATATTGTCAGGTAGGATTGCGCCTCCACAAACACCTCGGCGGGCGTATCCATCAGATGAAGCAGCGGTTTAACCAACAAAATTCCCGTAATTGTCGACAATATCGACAGCGCGAAGGTGATTATTATTGTTGTATGTACGGCATTGCGTAATTTTTTGTAATCGCGCGCGCCGTAGTGCTGTGAAATCACGACGCCGGCGCCTGTGGACAGACCGGCGCACAGTCCGATCAGCATATTAATGATGCTCCCGGTGCTGCCGACCGCCGCCAACGCGTTTCTGCCGACAAATTTACCGACGATAACAGAGTCCGCTGTGTTATACAGTTGTTGAAAGAATATCCCGATCGCCATCGGTATCGCGAATTTCAGCAAATGACTCCAGATATTGCCTTCAGTCATATCGCAATCACCATGAGCAGCTTCCGATTGATCCTGATTATCAATCGAAGCGCGGTCTTGACCGTCAGCCAAAGTTTGATCTTGAATTTCAAACTCTGACTGACTTTCATGGTTAATTGAAGATCGATCGCGGCGGCTGAATAATTTAAACGTAACCAAACCCTCCGAGCGTGTGTGTTTTTTTATGTTAAACGGGCGGCGCGCGTCCGTAAACGCCGACGCCCGTATTTTAAATCGAGATTAACAGCTTTCAGCGTTTAATTTCCGCGACCTCATAACCCGCGTCGGCGACGGTGTCGCGGAGCAGCGCGTCGGAAAGATCGCCCTCGGTTTCGATTGTCGCCTTTTTAAAAGGCAGCGATACCGTTACTTTTTTTACGCCCGCGAGACTGCCCAGCGCACGCTCGACGCTCATTTTACAATGACTGCAGCTCATTCCGTTGATTTTCATTGTGATTTTCATTTGGTTTGTCTCCCTTTTTAAATTTTGTCCTGCGAAGCCGCGACCAGAGTAGAATTATAATCTGTGCGGGTATGCCGGTAAAAAAGATCTGCGCGACGCCGTAGTCGATGAAAATCAAATAAACGCAGAAAAGCACGCTCCATACCAGCAGCGACGCGTACAGATAATTAAGTTTTTTATGCCGTCCCCAGACAGTATTGAAAATAAGCGCGATTACGCATGAGGCGGGAATCGCGTAAATATATATTTTCCAAAGTCCGGCGATGTTAGTCGTCAGGCTCAATACGACAAATATAATTGTCGCGACCAGCCACACTCCCGCGGTCGCCTGCATCGAGATAACCAGTCTGTTTTTATTCTTCACCGCGGCTATATCCTCATGTCCGCACGCGGCGGGGAGCGACGGAGCGTCGTGCGGGGCGAGCAGATAATCAACCGTGACGCCGAACCGGTCGGCAAGCTTTTTCAGAACGGTAACGTCGGGTATCGACTCGCCGCGCTCCCACTTTGAGATAGCCTTGTCCGAATAATTCAGCTCCTCCGCCAGCCCGAGCTGGGTCAGACCGGCATGGCGGCGCAGCGCAGAGATATTCCGCGCGATGTTCCGCTTCATATCTTCCATAATAAACGCCATAACCCCCATGCACCGAAGCGCGCAAACAGTTCATAAAAGAAGAGCGCGGCGTTCGCGATGTCGGTTTTTCCTATCTTTAGAATATTATACACTATTCATATATTATCATACAAAACCCGAAAAATCAATCCTCTACCTTGAGTAGATATGTTAATTTTCTTATTTTATATGGAATTTAACAGTTATTACAAAAATTCTACTGCCGGGAGAGTGCGATTCTACCGCTCGACCGCGAGGGGAACATCCTGTCGAGCGCCGACGCGCGGGTGTAGGTGGATATTTCAAACCGCGCGGGTTATAATTTACTTATAACAACGAAAGGATTTGTGTTTTTAATTTATGCCGGAAAAATACATTACTTATTACGAAGTCGAGCCGCTTTCTTCGATCCGCGAGCTGCTTGACAAATCCGCCGCGGCCGCGCCCGATACCGCGGCGTTCAGATTTAAGGAGAACGGGCATGATGTGTCGGTCACCTATCCGGCATTCCGCGACGACACCGAGGCGCTGGGAGCGTCGCTCACCGCGCTTGGCTGCGGCGCGTCGCACATTGCCTGCTACGGGCGCAACAGCTATCGCTGGGCGGTCGTATATCTCGCCGTTTTAAAAAGCGCGGGCGTTTATGTCCCTATCGACCGCGAGCTGCCGGCCGACGACGTGATAAATATCCTGAACCACAGCGACAGCGAGGTATTGTTCTGCGACGCGCAGACGCTGCACCTTTTCACCGAAAACCGGGCGCGCATCCCCGGCGTGAAGCACATTATCTGCCTTGACACGCCGACCGCCGTGCCGGGAAGCGGCGTATTATTATATGATTCCCTGCTCGCCGCGGGCTATGAGCGCGACAAACGCGATTATGACGCGCTTAAATCAGATGAAAACGCGCTTAAATTGCTGGTTTATACCTCCGGCACGACGGGGCTTGCGAAGGGGGTCATGCTCTCGGAGCATAACCTCGTTTCGAGCATCTATTACGGGCTGCAGGTTTCGACGGTGTTCGACACCTGCCTGTCCGTGCTGCCCTATCACCACACCTACGAGGCGGTCAGCGGGCTGCTCGTTTCGCTGCACATGAGGTCGACCATCTGCATAAACGACAAGCTGCGCAATGTGCTAAAAAACATACAGTACTACAAGCCCTCGTATGTCTACCTCGTACCGGCGTTCGCTGAATCGTTTTATAAGAAGATAAACGAGAGCATCGATAAAAACGGGCTGCGCGGTAATTTTAACAACGGCGTGAAGCTGTCCCGCGCCATGCTGAAGTTTGGCATCGACCTGCGCCGCAAATTGTTCAGCGATATCCACGAGCAGTTCGGCGGACGCTTACGCAAACTGGTGTGCGGCGGCGCGCCGATACGGCCCGAGATCGGGCGTTTCTTCGAAGATATCGGCATCAGTTTAATAAACGGCTACGGCATCACCGAATGCTCGCCGCTGGTGTCGGCTAACTGGGATAAATTCAACGACCCCGCGACCGTGGGGTTCAATCTGCCCTGCATCGATATGCGCATCGATGCGCCCACGCCCGAGGGTATCGGCGAGATCTGCGTGCGCGGAGATGTAGTAATGCTCGGCTATTACAAAGATCCGGAGCAAACCGGCGCGGTAATGCGCGACGGCTGGTTCTATACCGGCGACTATGGTATGATAAATAAATACGGGCAGCTTGTCATTACCGGCCGAAAAAAGAACATTATAGTATTGTCCAACGGCAAAAATATCTATCCCGAGGAGATCGAAGCGCTGGTCGCGCGCCTGCCCTATGTCACTGACGTGATAGTGCGCGCCGACAAGAATGAGCACGGCGAGCAGTCTTCGCTCACCGCTGAAATCTTCTGCGCGGACGGGTTCGGCGAACGCTCCGAACGCAATATCCTCACCGAGATCCGGCGCGAATGCTCCGAGCTGCCGTCCTATAAAATACCCTCGAAGCTCTCTGTCCGCACCGAGCCGTTTGTCAAAACCACCACAAACAAAATAAAACGCTGACGCGGGGCGGGGGACGGGGGAACGCTGGGGGAGTTAGCGTGTGCGCACGCCGACCTCCCCCAGACCCCCGCAATGATAGGGAAACATTGCCTTGCAATTAAACCGGTGCATCGCTTGTGGGGGTGGACACCCGCCGTCCGCGAACCACATGCGATATTTGCGTGAATATGTTAATCGGACACACATCCATGTAACGTTTGATGGGGTTTTACGGCGCGACGGGGGCGTCGCGCCCTACAGCGATTATTGGGTTTGACGCACCATTTATTATAATAATCCCATGTCTGCGGGGTGTGGGGGGAGCTTCACCCCCCACGCGTTCCCCCGTTCTCCCGTATCCCCCCCCGCAACCATTCATTGCTTGCAAAGCCGTACCCTTCGTGATATTATATTATTACAGGGTCGGTTTTTTATTTATTTTAGGAGGAACATCCAATGTTCGATACACGGAAATTCGGCGCGTTTATCGCGCGTCTGCGCAAAAATGCGGACATGACCCAATCGGAGCTGTCCGACCGTCTGAATCTCACCCGTCAGGCGGTTTCCAAATATGAGCGGGGCGACAGTTTCCCCGACATATCGGTGCTGAAGCTGCTGGCGGAGGTTTTCAACGTTTCAACCGGACTGCTGATCGCGGCGGGCGAGCCGACCGAAGGCGAGGCGGAAATCCTCGACGACATACTGTCCGGCCGCGAGATCAAGCCAAAGCGCACCGAGGATGTGGTGAATTTAGCGCCCTATCTCAAGCCGAGCATACTGTCAAAGCTGTCCGAGAGCATGTCCAAAAACGGCATCGATATGTCAAGTGTGGTATCGCTCGCGGAATATCTGAACGAATCCGACTCGCAGAAACTTCTCAAAGCCGCGTCGTTTGACAATATCGCCGAGATGGACGTCGCGCTGCTGGAAAAGCTGCTGCCGCTGCTCGGGCCGTTCGCGACCGAGGTGATATTCGATAAGATATTAAGCGGCGAGCTGGACTTCCACTACCTCGACAGCCTGAGCGTCGACGACTATAACATTTCGCTTGTCGAGCAGGCGGTAATCTCCGGTGTGCTCGACGACGAGGTGTTTTACATCATGCGCCGGCAAGCGTTCAACCGCGGCTCACTTTCTGACAACGCCGCTCCGCCGAAAATTTTCACCTGCCCCAAATGCGGGCTTACGCTCTCATACCTCTACCCCACCCGCTGCAAATGCGGGTTCAAGGTGCCCGCGAGCGGCTATACGCTGCGCTTCACCGAGCAATCGGAGCCTTCCCGCGCGCCGCTGCCCGCTGTCGATGTAAATTGGCTGACGGGTAAATTCGGCGACGGAATAATCGTGTTCGTGCCGGGCGTGGGTCACACAAACTGGGCGTCGCGTCTGGCAAGCGAACGCCGGGTGTGGGTCATCGTCGCGGACGGCGACGCCGCGCAGCTTAAAGACGCCGACACCGCGACCAAAAACCGCAACGAAGGTCAGCTTCTCTTTATGGCGACCGACCTCCGCTCGCCCTATATCGCCGACGGCGCCGTTGACGTCGCGATAGCAAGTCCGCATGTCCCCGACAGCGAGCTGCGCCGCATTCTCAAGCCCGGCGGCTGCGTCGTCGGCGACAACCGTGTGCTGTGGGAGAAAGGCGCGGACAATTGATGAGCGAAACATTCCCTTCGCTTTTATACGGCGGTTACAAAACCGCCGGACAAATCAACCCGCAGGCTTTCGCCGATCTCAATCTTGACAGGCTGCTGCCCGAAGAAACGCTGGCGATCCTCGCCGCGCCCTGCCCCACGCCGCTCATCACAGCGCGGCAGGAAATTTTCGCGCTGCTCGCCGACAGCGGCTTCACAAATCGGTTTATTGCGCTTAAAGGCGCGGCGGTTGAGCTGTCGCAGGCGCACGAAGCCTATAATACCGCGCGGAACAGGCTGGAAACGCTGCTTTTGTTTATTCGCTTCGCCCGATGCTACGCCGCGTTCTGCCGTCTTGCCGAGTGTTTTAATGAAAGCGCCGTTTTAATCGCCGGGTTTGCCGCGTTTTTCCGCGCGTCGGCGGAGCAAACCGCGCGTCTTGAAGCCGCGCTTGACGCTATCGCGCCGCAGGTTCTGCGTATATCGGCGTCGGTATTATATTTTTCGGAATACGCGACGACGCTCGACACCTGCGGCGGCGGCTTGTCGGTCGCGTCCAAAATACGGCGCGCGGCGACGGCGCTGGGCTTCGAATTGCCGGCTCGCCGGCCCCAGTCAAAGCTGCGCACCGAGCCGTATTTCTCGGACGCGCTTTTAAAACGGTACGAAAGCGAAACGGAGCAGCTTGAGCGTTTCGCGCGCGAATTTTCGCCGCTGCTCGATCCCGCGATTACGGGTTATAAGCGTGAACTGGACTTTTATTTAACAATCCGCGAGCTGTGTGAACGCGCGTCGAAAGCCGGGGTAAAACAATGCTTCCCCGCCCTCGCCGATGTGCCGCGGTTCGCGCTGCGCGGGTCGTATGACGTGACGCTGCTGCTTAAGAGCGCGGATGGAAGTACGCCGGTGATTGTGCCCAACGACGCGGAATTTTCAGCGGACGAGAGCGTCTGGTTCCTCACGGGTGCAAACGGCGGCGGCAAAACGACGTATCTGCGCGCGGTTGCGGTCAATCTAATTTTGGCTTTGGCGGGCGCGCCTGTTTTCGCCGCTTCCGCGGAGGTATGGGCGTTCACTGCGGTTTATACGCACTTCCCTGCCGACGAGCGCTTCACGGGCAGCGGGCGCCTTGTCGAAGAAGCGCGGCGCGCCGATGAAATCCTCTCAAATGCGG
>DHAH01000168.1:0-321 GCA_002397345.1 Clostridiales bacterium UBA4959 | reverse complement strand
GTTCCTCAATGAAACTTATTCGGGTACAGACAACGAGAAGGGCGTCGCGCTGACGCTCGGGGCGGCAGAATCGCTGCGCGACAGGGGCGCCTTCGCTTTATATGTGACCCACTTCCACGAAGTCGCCGACGCGGGTTTCCCCATGCTGAATACTGTCATTAACGCCGCCGATCCCGCGCTTCGAACCTTCCGCATCGTGAAAAGCTCGGCGCTGCGCTCGTCATACGCGCTTGACATCCTGCGCAAATACGGGCTTGACGCCGATGCTCTGGGGGCGCGGGGAACGGGGGACGGGGAACGAGAGAACGGGGAACGGGGAAC
>DHAH01000116.1:6406-6549 GCA_002397345.1 Clostridiales bacterium UBA4959 | reverse complement strand
TCCCCCCACACCCCGCAGTGATGTGTGTGTTTTTAATAGGTGCGATAAATAAAATGCAAATAATTAATGTAATGAAAGCAATATAATAAAAAAGTAATGTTATATAATTTTTCTTAAAAGGGTTTTGGGGGTCTGGGGGAATT
>DHAH01000116.1:5368-6253 GCA_002397345.1 Clostridiales bacterium UBA4959 | reverse complement strand
CCTCAAAAATTCCCCCAGCGTTCTTCGTTACCCCCGCATATATTCTAATACACTATACTTTATTGCCATGCTGCCGCAGCCGATGCCGATTTCTATGTGCGGCTTGTTGCTGCCGTGGAAATCGGTGCCGCCCGAGCGTTTCAAGCCCAATGTAGCGGCGAGCTCGGTATAACCGCGCTCCATTTCGGGCGTGTATTCGCTGTACATGCACTCGATACCGGACAGTCCGGCGGATTTCAAATGTTTGATAAATTCGAAAAGCTCGCTGTCCGACAGTCCCATCGTGTATAGGTGCGCGACATAAGCGTCGCCGCCCGCCGCGCGGATAATCTCAACGGCTTGCTCCGCTGTTATCGCCTGCGCGGACGAATGTCCCGGTTTGCCGGGCGACAGCCAGTCGCGGAACGCGTCGGATACGCTGGCGCTGTAGCCCTTTTTAACCAGCAGTTTAGCAAAATGCGCCCGCGCGATCAACCCGCCGTCGGAAAAATCCAGCGCTTCTTCTACGGTGACGGGCATTCCCGCTGCCGTCAGCCGCTCCGCGGTTTCATATCCACGCTGTACGCGAACGCGGCGGATCTCGTCCAGCGCACTGATAAGCGCGGCGCTTGAAATGTCGATGAAATAACCTAAAATATGAGTTTCGCCCTTCGACGCAGCCGAAAGTTCGATGCCAGGGATAACCTCGATCCCGCCCAGCCATGACGCCTCCGCGACTGCGGAGGGAATACCGGCGGTAGTATCATGGTCGGTGAGGGAGATGCATTTTAATCCTCTCGAACGGGCATAAACGACAAGCTCCGACGGGGTCATAGCCCCGTCGGATGCGGTGGAGTGTGTGTGTAAATCAATCATAAAAATCCGTAGGGGCGGCGTTTTGCCGCC
>DHAH01000116.1:4106-5237 GCA_002397345.1 Clostridiales bacterium UBA4959 | reverse complement strand
GGGCGGCGTTTTGCCGCCCGTTATGTTTCGTCATTATACGGGCAGCATAACGCCGCCCCTATATTATTGATCCAGAATTTATCAATCCATATACGCGCTTTGCTTTTTCTTGTTAGACGCGCGTACAATGAAAATCGCGATAACGGCGATAACCACCGCGCCCAGACCGATATAAAGCGGCAGATTGTTCGAACCGCCGATTTTCAGGTCGTCCCATTTTTTTGTCATATACTCCAGCGTTTCTTTGGGCAGGTTGTGGAAATATTCGGTATTCGCCAGCACATCATCGGGCGGATAGATGTCCTTTTCACCTGCGAGCGAATAATCGGGATTTTCCAGCACCGTTTTGTTGGGTGTTGCGTAATGCAGATATTCGGCGTTAGCAAGCGCGACATCAGGCTCAAGCAGGAAGTTTATATACATCTCCGCGGCTTTTTTATTCTGCGTGCCGCGGGGAATGCAGATCGAGTCGACGAATATATTCGTGCCCTCTTTGGGGAATACCACCGCAAGGTCGGGGTTGTTTAATTTCATGCTCATCAGATCGCCGGCATAATAAGGCGCGAGCGCCGCTTCGCCGCTTTCCATTTTGTTGAAAACCTCGTCCATTACATACGACTGCACCAGCGGCTTCTGCTCCTCGAGCTTTTTTGCCGCGGCATCCCAATCGGCGTTATCCTGCGTGTTTACGTCGATGCCCAGCAGGAACTGCGCGATGGAGAACGCGTCGCGCGGATTGTTGAACATTAATATTTTATTGGAATATTTTTCGTCCCACAGTATATTCCACGAATCTGGCGTGCCTTCGACAAGCTTGGTGTTGTAAACCAGCCCGACCAGTCCTACGTTATACGGAACAGAATATTCGTTTGTGGGATCAAAATAAAGGTTTTTATATTTTTCTATTATGTTTGAATAGTTGGGGATGTTGGAATAGTCGAGCTTCTCCAACATATTTTCGGAAATCAGACGCCCGATCATGTAGTCGGAGGGTATGATAATATCATAAATCGCGCCGCCGCTCTTGAGCTTGGCGTACAGGTCCTCGTTGGAGGCATAATTCGTGTAATTAACCTTGATACCGGTGCGGCGGGTGAATTCTTCGTTGATATTCATCATGCCGTCAGAACC
>DHAH01000116.1:0-4029 GCA_002397345.1 Clostridiales bacterium UBA4959 | reverse complement strand
GCATTGACGTCCATGGTGCCGTCGCTGCCGGACGCGATGTATTCGCCCCAGTTGTAGACGTTAATATAACCGCCGGAGGGTTCTTCGGCAAAAACGGCGGAGGGGATAATAAACGCAGTCAGCGCCGCGCAAAGCATGATAATAGAAAGAAATTTTTTCAATTTAAACACACCTCTTTTATTTAAAGTTTTTGCATACAAAAATTTTGGCGTTGCCTTATTCCAAAAAGCGCACACTTCCCCGTATCCTCATATCCCGTTCAATTTTTTTTCCCCTGTCGCCGTTCTCCGTGCGCCTGAAGCACGTTTATCGCGATCAGCAGCAGGAGTATTGCTCCGAACAACAATGTCGAGAGAGCGTACATGTCGGGCGTGACGCGCTTTTTTGTCATGGAGAATATGCGTATGGGGAGGGTTTGAAATTCCGGTCCGCTGGTGAAATAGGTGATGACAAAGTCGTCCAGCGACAGCGTGAACGCCATTATCGTGCCGGTTATAACACCGGGCATTATGGTGGGGAACACCGCTTTAAAAAACGATTTCACGGGTGTGCAGCCTAAATCCTGCGCCGCTTCCTGTAAATGCGGGTCGATCTGGCGCAGTTTTGGCAATATCGACAGTATTACATATGGCAGGTTGAAGGTGATGTGGGCGATCAGTATAGTTCCGAATCCTAATATACCTTTGGCGTTTACCAATTGCGCCCCGAACACAAACAGCAGCATCATTGACACGCCGGTCACGGTATCGGGATTGGTCATAGGGATGTTCGTAACCGTCAGGGTCAGCGATTTAAGCCAGCGCGTCCGCATTTTATCGATGCCCACCGCCGCCGCGGTGCCGATAACGGTCGCCGTAAGCGACGAGATCACGGCGAGTATGAGCGTGTTGTACAGCGCGGTCAGCGTTTCTTTGTCACGGAATAATTCGCCGTACCAGCGCAGCGAAAATCCGCCGAAAACGCCCGTGCTGTTTATACTGTTGAACGAATAGAATATCATCACCGCGATGGGCAGATATAAAAAGACATACACCAGCACGGTATAAATGCGACGTACCGCCTTCAAACTATCATCCTCCCCTTGTCTTCGTCGGTAAATTTATTAAGTACCGCGATACAGATCAGGATTAAAATCATCAGCACAAACGAGATCGCCGCGCCGAGGTTATAGTTATACGCGGTTTGGAACTGACGTTCGATGGTGTCGCCGATAAGGTCGAATTTGCCGCCGCCCAGCTTCTGACTGATATAAAAGGTCGAAACCGAGGGTACAAACACCATTGTCAAGCCCGACGCAATGCCCGGCATACTGTGCGGCAGAATGATTTTGGTCAGCACGGCAAGACGTCCGGCGCCCAGATCCTGCGCGGCTTCAACCATACTGCGTTCCAGCTTTGCCATTACCGAGTAGATAGGCAGTATCATATAAGGCAGAAAGTTGTACATCATACCGAGTATAACCGCGCCGGAGGTGTTTATCATGTGAAGCGGGTTAAGCCCCAGCGCGCGTAGCAGCGAGTTTATCACGCCGGTGTCCTCGAGTATAGCCATCCATGAATAGGTGCGGAGCAGGAAGTTCATCCACATGGGCAGCATAACGAGCATGATCAGTATGCGCTGCGTCGTTTCGCGCCGCAGCGAAATCGCGTAGGCGATGGGGTACGCGATCACAAGACATATGACGGTCGCGATAAGTGAAAACCATATCGATCGCACGAAAATATCAGAATAATTGCCCAGTTGCGACAGGTTGGCAAGCGTAAAAGCACCGTTCGCGTCGGTAAAGGTGTAATACGCCACCATCAGCAGGGGGGCGACGATGAACAGCGCCGCCCAAACGAGATACGGAGCCGACAAAAGGCGCGCGGCGAAGGATTGACGGTTCAATCTGACATCTCCTCCTCTGACGGCGCTTCCTCCGACTCTTCAAGAGGTTCGGAGAGCTTGTCAAGTTCTTCGGAGAAGGAGCTGTAGTCGCCGAATGCGCCGGAATAAACGGATTTTTTCATTATATGAATCGCGTCGGGGTCGATTTTCAGTCCCACGACCGATTCTACAGGCTGGAAGTCAGTGGTCTGCACCATCCACTTGAAGCCTTCTATATCTATAATAATTTCGTAATGCAGCCCTTTAAAAGTCACGGACGTGACAACACCGGAAAGCATACCGCTCTCAATGGGGACAATATCAATATCTTCCGGCCGCACGACGACGTCGACAGGCTCGTTTTTAGCGAACCCTTTATCAAGGCACTTGAAATGGCGTCCGAAAATGCTCACGTCAAAGTCGGAATGCATCACGCCGTCAAGGATGTTTGACTCTCCGATGAAGTCGGCGACAAAGGCGTTGACCGGCTCGTTGTAAATTTCCTCCGGCGTGCCGATCTGCTGGATAATGCCGCTGTCCATAACAACGACAGTGTCCGACATGGACAGCGCCTCTTCCTGATCGTGCGTGACGTAAATAAATGTGATAGACATGCGCTGCTGGATGTTTTTCAGCTCGACCTGCATGTCCTTGCGTAATTTTAAATCAAGCGCGCCCAGCGGCTCGTCCAAAAGCAAAACCTTTGGATTGTTGATCAGCGCCCGCGCAATGGCGACACGCTGCTGCTGACCGCCCGAGAGCAGATTTACGCTGCGCCTTTCAAATCCGCGCAGATTGACAAGCTCCAGCATCTCTTTGACGCGGCGGGAGATCTCGCTCTCGGACGCTTTGGTAAGACGCGGCCCGAAGGCGATGTTTTCATATACATTAAGGTGCGGGAACAGCGCGTATTTCTGGAACACCGTATTGACCTGGCGTTTATATGGCGGTACATCGTTGACGCGTTTGCCGCCGTAAAACACATCACCCTTATCGGGCGTAACAAAACCCCCGATGATCCGCAAGGTAGTGGTTTTCCCGCAGCCCGACGGACCGAGCAGCGTGATGAACTCCTTGTCGTGAATATCGAGGTTGATGCTGTCCAGCACCTTTTCACCGTTATATTCCTTGGTGATGCCGCGAAGCGAAACTATACAGCTTTCGGTTCCTGTCATTTCTCTCGGTCTGAAAGTGTTGGCTTTCAGACTTTTTACCTCCGTGGGTTAAAAAATCGAATTCATTATATCATTCCCCCTTTTAAAATGCAATATATATTTTAAAAATTTTTGTCTTTTTGCGCGTTTTCCTTAAAAATCAGCCATTTATTGTAATAAACCGTATTTAGCTCTGCAATGCTCGGTTTTAGAATCGGATTGCTCGTTTATCCTCGCGTTTTGCCGCATGGCGGCACTCGAGTACAGCGGAAAAAAACAACCAGCCGCAAATCAGGAGCAGTGTGAAATTCCAGCCGGTGTAGAAAAGTATATATCCCGAAACTATCCAAAGCGGTACAAGCGCGCAGAAAGATAAGGTGCGCATCCGCCTGTCGGCTGTGTCGGGCTCGAGCTTCATGCAGAGCGCGGAATACAGCGCCTCACCGCCGTCGAGCGTGCGGATGGGCAGCAGATTAAAAACGGCAAGGGCGAGGTTGTTCATTATGAAAAAGACCGCGCCGGCGGCACAGGAGGGCGCGGTCAAAACGTAAATCGCGGCGCATACAGCCGCCGCAATGAGATTGGCAAGCCCACCGGCAAGTTTTATCAGGACATCGGCGCTGTACGGGCAGGGCGGAGTGAGCGTTATCACCGCGCCGAGGGGATAAACGTCTATCGCCTTCACCGGTACGCGCGACAGCAGCGCCGCCGCGATGTGGCCAAGCTCGTGAATCACCGCCGCCGCAAAAGTCAGCAGCGCGAAAAATGTGCCGTCAGCGAATAAAATTCCGGCGAACACAAGGGCGAGCGGAGATATTGTTATATGCGGAGGAGAATGTTTGTAGGGGCGGCGTTCTGCCGCCCGTTTATTTGTTTTTCCCGATTGAAACACAGCACACATTATGTTATAATGGAATTCAACAAAAAGTACGGGGGGGGGAGTACGATACTGTTGACGGAGGGTTTAGGAGTGCCTACCTACCCTTAGAGCGACGGCCAGAGAGCGCCA
>DHAH01000083.1:1963-3753 GCA_002397345.1 Clostridiales bacterium UBA4959 | reverse complement strand
ATAACGAACTATTATTAAAAAATGGTTTATCTTCAATCAGACGTGGGGCTTTATAAAAAGCCCCACGTTGCGTTTATTTATGTATTTTAATACTCTACCTTTACCGGCAGACCTGTCTCCATCGACTTGTTGCAGGCGAGGGCGAACATCACGGTCTTATACGCGTCGGCATAGGGCGAACGGATCTTCGAGCCATCGCCGGAGATGGCGGCGTCGATGAACGTGCGGTCGCAGAGCGTGCCGTAATCGATGCAGGAGTTTGTGCGTATGCCCTGCTCGTTTTCGTTGCGGCGCTGCGTGCCGTCACCCTTGACAGTGCCTTCGACATCGGCGGCGATATCCTCGGGTGCGATGCCGTAGATTGTAGTCGAGCCGCAGAGCTCATAGTCCATGCGAGCGCTGCGTCCGCCAAAAGTCATTTTAGAATCCCACGACGCGCCGTTCAGCGAATAACAGCCCGTCATCATCGTCGCGGTTACGCCGCTCTTGAAAGTAATAAGCGTCGTCGACAGATCGTCGCTGAGATAACCGGGGCATTCGTCCTGTGTTATATAACCGCGCGACGCAACCGAGTAGACGGTGTCCGGCTCGCCAAGGAAATAACGCAGGATGTCGAGCTGGTGGATCGTTTGCTCCACAAGCTGACCGCCGGACGTCGATTTCGTGCGCCACCAGTCGACATCGGGTATGCCGCCGACACGCGAAGCGGCGACGGTGAGCACCTTTTCCTGTTTGAGGAAGTTAAACGCGGCGTCGTTGATGTTGTCATAACGGCACTGGAAGCCCGACGCGGCGATGAGTTTCTTCTCCGCAACCTGACGGTTCAGCTCGCGCGCCAGATCCGGATCGAGCGCCAGCGGCTTCTCTACAAAGAAGGGGATGGAGCGACGGATAAGCTCGAACTCGATCACGCCGTGGCAGGTGGGCGGAATGCACACGAATACCATGTCGGGCTTCACTTCGTCAAGCATCGTGCGCCAGTAGGAGTATGCCTTGCCGCTGCCCGCGCGTTTGACGAAATTTTCCGCGCGTCCGATGATGAGATCGCAGAAGCCCGCCAGCTCGATGTCCTTAAACTGCAGAAAATGACTGAAGTGATAGCTTCCGATGCCGCCGCATCCGATTAACGCAAGTTTTTTCATGTGATTTTTTACCTCTTAATATGTAAAATTTTATATGTAAGTTTTTTGTTGTCCCCGTAGGAGCGACCATTATGCGCCGCCCTTTATATATCGCCCGTTATTATAATCTTTTTATTAGACGGTTATAACCCCCGCCTTATTCTTTCACATCGCGCAGATCTGCCCGACCGCGTCGGCGACTTCGGCGTAAAACGCGTCCCACGACTGGCTGCCGTCAGATTTACCCACCTCGGCGGTGAGATAGCCGTCAAAGCCTGCTTCACGCAGCGCGGGGACGACCTTCGCCCAGTTTACGTCGCCTTTTAGCAGATCAGCCCAATCGCCGCCGCAGTTTATCCAGCCGTTGCGCTTGAAATCCTTGACATGTATGTTCTTGATACGCTTGCCCAGCAGCTCGATCCAATATTCCGACCACGAGAACGCGATAACATTGCCTACGTCGTAATATGCTGCGATATATTCGCAGTCCAGTTCGTCGACGAAGCGGCACATATCATACGGCGAGGTGAAAAAGCCGTTCCACACGTTCTCCACTCCCACGTTAATTTTCGCCGCTTCGATTTCGGGAATTATCGCGCGGAGAGAAGCAAGCGAATTTTCGAACGCCTTTCCTATCGAGCAGTCGGGGTTCACTCCCCCCGGTACGAT
>DHAH01000083.1:1302-1759 GCA_002397345.1 Clostridiales bacterium UBA4959 | reverse complement strand
CGGCGCACAGCAGATCCTGACCCGCCTTTACGCGCGCGGGGTCGGACGAACCGAGCTTCGCGCCGCCTTCATACAGCGAGGTTGAGATGCTGACCACCGGTAAACCGTGCTTATCTGACAGCGCCTTTATCGCGGCAAGCTCACTGTCCGCAATGTCCATCGTCAGCGAGTGCAGTGAGGAGTTGTCGCCGTCGATGTTCAGCTCGATGCCGTCGAAACCAGCCGCTTTAATTTGTTCGAACATAGCGGCAAAATCTGTTCCGTGCGCCACCGACCACGCGTTAATCGATTTTTTCATTTCTGGTTCCCTCCAGTTTATTCATTTAGCAAATTATAACACACTCGAATGCCATTTTCAATACAAAAACGGAAAAATATTTTTTTGCGCGCGAAGAATTCGCCGCGGTTGACATATTAATTATATGGTTGTATAATTATAATACTAAAATTCGATAGC
>DHAH01000083.1:534-1168 GCA_002397345.1 Clostridiales bacterium UBA4959 | reverse complement strand
GCTAATTACCGGGTTTATAATCGAATTAAGTATAATAAACATTTGCGAGGTATGACCTTTAAATGAAATTAAACCTCCCCAACAAACTGACGATTTTCAGGATTATAATGGCGCCGGTCTGCATGCTGTTCATTATGCTGACCGTTATGCCCGATTTATGGGCGCGCGTTATATCCGCCGCAATTTTCATTGTGACCGCGGCTACCGATATGCTCGACGGCATGATCGCGCGCAAATATAATCTGATCACCGATCTCGGTAAATTTCTCGATCCCATCGCGGACAAGCTGCTTATTATCGGCACAATGCTGGCGCTCATCATCCGCAACGGTATGACATTTGGCGACACGCTGTTTGTTAACGTCATGATCTGGGTGCTGTTTATCGTCATCGCGCGCGAGCTGGCGGTGACTTCCCTGCGCATGATCGCCGCCGCGTCGGAAGAAAAAGTGGTGATAGCCGCGTCGTGGCCGGGCAAGCTTAAGACCGTCACACAAACCGCGGGCGTACTCGTTATGATCCTCGAGCCGATTATAATCCCCGGCTCTTATTATCTCGTCAGCTATATAATGCTCGGGCTGATTACATTGGCAACCGTAATTTCCGGTGTGATGTATTTCAATTCTTATAAGAA
>DHAH01000083.1:0-418 GCA_002397345.1 Clostridiales bacterium UBA4959 | reverse complement strand
ATGTATTTCAATTCTTATAAGAAATTCTTGATAAAATAGTGTATGATTGATTTAAACGAGCTTGAAAAACAATTTTTAGCCGCGCATGTCAAGTCCGGCGGCGTCGCCGTCGATTTTACGATGGGTAACGGCAACGACACGCGCTGGCTGTCCGACGCGGTCGGACTCGGGGGGCAGGTTTACGCGTTCGACATCCAGCCGCAGGCGCTGGAGAAAACGCGCGCGCTGCTCACCGCCTCCGGCTGCGCCGATAATTACACGCTGATCCTCGACTCGCACGCCAATGTGCGCGATTATGTAACCGAACCGATCTGCGCGGGCGTGTTTAATCTGGGTTATCTGCCCGGTTCGGACAAGAAAGTCACCACTCTGCGGCCTTCTACGCTCGCCGCCGTCACCGCCGCCGTGGAGCCGCTCG
>DHAH01000010.1:1040-3405 GCA_002397345.1 Clostridiales bacterium UBA4959 | reverse complement strand
CCCCAACTATTGACATAGAGCCTATTTATATAAATAGGCGCAACCGATATAATATAATCCCATGATTGCGGGGGTGCGGGGGTGGTCTTACCACCCCCGCGCGTTTCTCCCGTTCTCCCGTATTAGTTACAGCACCCGCCGGAATTTCGCTATGAAAAAGCCGTCGGTGCCGTGTTCATGCGGGAACAGCGTGCGCATACCGAAATCCTCAAGCTCAAAGTCGGGTGACGACTCGGCAAACCGCGTTGCGACAGATTCGTTTTCCGCTTTGGAGAGGGTGCAGGTCGAATATAAAAGCAACCCGCCCTTTTTTACGTATTCCGCGGAAGCGGATAAAATTTTATACTGAATGTCGGGCAGCCGGCCGATATCCTCCGGTGTTTTAAAACGCAGGTCGGGCTTTTTAGCGATCACGCCCAATCCCGAACAAGGTGCGTCGCACAGCACGCGGTCGGCGATGCCCTTAAACGCCGGGTGCGGTGACGAACCGTTGTGCGCCATTGTTTCGATGATGTCAAGCCCCAGCCCCTGGGCGCCCCGCTTAATCAGCGACAACTTGTTCTCGTGCAAATCGAGCGCTATGATCCGCCCTTTATTTTGCATTGTCAGCCCGCAGCCGAATGTCTTGCCGCCCGGACAGGCGCAGACGTCTATCACCGTTTCGCCCGGCAGCGGTGCAAGCTCGGCGACGCAGAGCTGGCTCGCTTCGTCTTGTACATAGCACAGCCCCTCGGATAACCAGTGCAGCTCGGTGATGGGCACGAACTGCCCCAGTCTGATGCCATACGGCGACAAGCGCGTTGGGATAGCGGAAATGCCCTCGCTTTTGATTTCTTCGAGTATCTCGTCGCGCGTCGCGAGCAAATTATTAACCCTCAGCGTGATGTACGGGTGGATATTCATCGCCTCGAGTATACCCCTCGACTTTTCGACGCCGTACATCGACTCCCACATATAGCACAGCCATTCAGGGCAGGAATACACGACAGAGAGGTATTTGTACGGCTCGGTGTTTTGATCGGGCAGGGGCAGCTTGTCCTGTTTGCGCGTGAACTCGCGCAATACCGCGTTGACATAACCCGACGCGCCGCGATTACAGTAAAGTTTACACAGTTCGACCGCTTCGTCGCACGCCGCATGTGCGGGTACACGGTCGAGGTATAATATCTGATACGCGCCCAGCCGCAGGATGCACAGCACCTTTACATCGATATCGCGGAAGCGTACCGTGGAAAATTTTTCGATAAGATAATCAAGCGTTATTTTACGCTCGATAGTACCGTATACGAGGTTGGTGTAGAGCGCGCGTTCCGCACCCGCCAGCCCGTGACGGCGTATCGTCGCGTCAATCTCGAGGTTGGAGAATTTCTGCGCTTCCTCGCATTTGAGCAGCGATAAAAACGCCAGCTCCCTCGCGCTGTTGGAAAACGCCATTTAAAAATCACACCTTTCGGCAGAACGGGACATTGATGCATGCTTTTTTTTCTGTTTAAAACGGACGCTCAATATTCTTGCCTTTTTGAGAATTTATTATAACGCCCGTTATTACGGGAGCCTCGTATCCTCGTTATTTCTTCCGCCTGTTAACAATTGTTATCATCCGCGCCATATTTGAAACCGATACGGCGAGCGCGGCGAGATAGGTCAGCGACGCGGCGCGCAATACCGACGACACGCCGCCCAAATCCTCCGGCGACAGTCCCGCGCTACGCAGCGTTTCCAACGCGCGGTGGCTGGCGTTGTATTCCACCGGCAGGGTGACAAGCTGGAACACCACCACCGTGCCGAACAGGATCAGCCCCGCGTAGGCGAGCGAATAAAACGAAAACAAGAGCCCGATAAGCACCAGCGGGAACGCAAGGTTGGATCCGATCTGCGTCACGGGTATAATGGCGGAGCGCAGCTTCATCGGCATATAGTTCTCGGAATACTGCAAAGCGTGACCCACTTCATGCGCGGCAATACCGACCGCCGAAACCGAGCTGCCCTCGTATACTTTACGCGATAGCACGATCTCGTTCGTGCGCGGATCGAAATAGTTTATCAGCGCGTCGCCGTCCTCGCACCGGACCGATACGCCCGATACGCCGTGACGCTCCAACACCAGACGCGCGGCGCCGAAACCGGTCATACGCGCAGAGTTAACCTGCGCGTCGTATCTGTTATAGGTTGACTTCACGTTGAACTGCGCCCATATCGCGAGCAGAAGTGTCGGAAGTACAAAAAAAACATATGTCCAATCGAAATACATGGTACCTTTAGGGGGAGAAGCTCCGCGAGCCCTCCGGTTGTCAATAAATAAAAATAATTAAACGTGCGAATGCTTTAAAGTTCCGGCGGGCGAAGCGGTTCACCCGCTTGTTTT
>DHAH01000010.1:0-891 GCA_002397345.1 Clostridiales bacterium UBA4959 | reverse complement strand
GGTTCACCCGCTTGTTTTATTCCAGTCTGTCTCCCGCGCATACATTACGCCCGCAGAGGAAATCGCGGGAGCACATCATGCGTTTGCCCGCGGGCAACAGTCGCGTGATTTTCAAAAAATCGCGACCGCACGCTATTGTCAGTGTGTCGTCGCACCGCGTTATTACGCAGCCTTCCAGCATACTGTCACCGACCGCGACTACCGTACCTGGCGGCGTATCAGCCGGCACCCGCGGCGCGTCGGGCGAGGATGCGGGCACAAATTCCGACTCCGCAATCTTAATCTTATTCCCACGCAGACAGCAATATGCCATCGGATCGGGCGACAGACCGCGAATCTGGTTGTGCAGCTCGAACGCAGGTCGGCCGAAATCGAGTTTTCCGTCGCATTCGGTCAATTTATTGGTGTAAGTCCCCTCGCCTTCCTGCGGCGTATACTGCGCGGTGCCGTCGAAGATGCTACCCAGCGCCTGAACCAGCAGCTCGCCGCCCAATACCGCGAGTTTATCGTGTACAACACCGTAGTTATCACCGTCCGCGATCGCGACCTCGCCGCGCAGTATCATATCGCCGGTGTCAATCCCGTCGTCCATGCGCATTATCGTGACTCCGGTCACTTTATCGCCCGCCATAACCGCCCGGTTGATGGGCGCGGCACCCCGCCAGCGCGGGAGAAGCGAAGCGTGGACGTTTATACAGCCGAATTCGGGATAAGTGATCACGTTCGGCGGTAAAATTTTGCCATACGCGGCAACGGTGATAAGACCGGGGGCAAGCTTTGAAAGCAGTGCGGCAAATTCATCTCCGCGCAGCGTCGGGGGCTGATATACCGTTATTCCGTGCGCTTGGGCGAGCTTTTTCACCGGCGGCGGGGTCAGCGTCTGTTTGCGCC
>DHAH01000162.1:19293-26607 GCA_002397345.1 Clostridiales bacterium UBA4959 | reverse complement strand
TTTTCAATGTCAGAACGTCTTATGTATGCGATAATAAACCTGTTGGATAAAACGTGCGTTAATTTTAAAAAAGGAAGCTTTTCAATTTTTTCAAGGAAAAATTCGTTTGCTTTGATCACTATGTCGATAGTATCGGGATCGAGTACAAATTCCCTATTCGCTTGAAAGTTGGCAGGATTTTGATTGCCGTTCATATCGATGTGCCACCTCCTGTGTAGTCATACAGCAGCAGCATTGAATTTTCAAGGCACAGCGTACCGTAACCCCATTGATTGTTTGGATATGTGATATTGTGGTCGCGGCGGGCTCCCTTTTGTAAAAACGCCTTGACACGCTGACCATATAAAAACCGGTCGTGTCCCCTGACGACGCCCCATTCCATCATCAGCGCCGCCGCTCCGGTCACAAACGGCGCGGCCATGCTCGTGCCGCTGAATCTGTCGTATCCGCCGCCCGGAACAGCGGTGATTATATCGACCGCCGGCGCGACAAGATCGGGTTTTATCATAACATTGCCGCGCGTGTATCCGCGTCCGGAGAACGCTGCGAGCGTGCCGGTACGCCCGTTATATCCACCCACCGAGATTACATAAGCCGCCGTTGATGGCAGAGTGAGCGTTAGCGACGTGTCGGGCGTTACAAATGCCGTTCCGTATGAAACATCGTCGGTATTCGGCAGCCAGATGTCAAACCGTCCGTCAACCACTTGCTCGCCGTAAATTTCAATCCTCCACAACCCCTGCGGTATGGGTTTATCTTCACCCTCGAAAAGAAAATAAAGCTCCTGAAAAGTTGTGTATATCGTCGGCTGGACATTAAAACCCGTGATTCTGACGCCGTCTAAATTATCAAATAAAAAGCGCGTTGTGGGGCGCATTTGACTCGATCTGTCGCCGCTGGGCGCCACGATGCTGTATACAAAAGAATCATTAAAATTCTTCCACATGGAGACATATATTTTATAAACATCGCCCGGAGTCGTAAAATCCACCGATGTTGTGCGCCCTTGAACCGCCGTACCCGCAAAATGATGACCGGCGGCACCTTCGTTCCCGGAGGCAACCGAAATCACCGTTTTCCATTTCTGTGAAACATCATCTATATAATTTTCAAACAGTGTGTTGCCGTCGTGCGGACCGTTGTTTGTGCCATAACTTAGATTTATGCTCACCGGCATACCCAGCGCTTCAGCTTTATCGGAAATATATTTTATCGCGCGCATGATCTCCGTTGTCCGGGCGAACGCCTCGTATCCGACCTGACCGAGCTTCACTACGATTAAATTCGCTTCAGGCGCGACGCCGATTTGCGTACCCTCGCTGGCGCGCCCGTTACCCGCGGCGATAGCCGATACCGCCGTTCCGTGACCTATCGTATCGACCAGCGGTACGACTTCGAACGGATTCGGACTGCGCAGCGCTTCATTAATTTTTGCGTTTGTATATTCCACGCCGCTGCGGAATCCCGCGGGCGGCTCGCCCGTTCCGAATTGATCCCACGCGAAAAGTATGCGGCTGGTACCGTCGTCGTTAATAAAATCAGGGTGGGTATAGTCGATACCTGAATCTATTATTCCGATAATAGTGCCGTTTCCCCGCAGCCCGAAGCGCTGACCATGGATGCGTGTTATACACGCGACACTGATATTATAATATAATTCAAATGTCAGTGTCTTCGGCAGCTCGAGGTATTCGACTTCTTTAAAGCTTAATAGGCCCGGTATTTGATCGACTCCAATAGTCATGATCGCATATCCGTCGCCTAAGATTTCGACTACAGCGCCTACCTGCCGCGCGACTTTTTCTATATCACCGTTATATTTTATAATTATCTCTGTCTGGCCGCCCACGACCAGACGCGGATCGGATCGCAGCAGATTTTGAATTTCGTTCAAATTTCCAAGCGCCATTTATAAAGTCCATTCTCCTTATATTAAGCGATTTATATAGTAATTATATCTGCCCTGCCGTCATAATATTACTAATAATACAGATAAATCGGGCGACGGGCAGTCGCTATTACAGAGGGAGATATAGATATGCAGAACTCCAGCGCAAACAGCGGATATTTGCAGGTATCGGTTTTCAACGCCGCGGCGAATACTCCTATCGGCGACGCTACGGTGCAAATTTCGCCCACAGGAAGTGAAAATCGGGTTGTTGAAGAGGTTATAACCGATCCGTCGGGTCAAAGCGATACCGTAGGGCTTAACGCTCCCGCTGTTGAATTATCGCTCAATCCCGAAACCGCGGAGCAGCCGTATTCAGAATACGACCTCACCATCTCCGCCGAAGGTTTTGAAACGGTAAAAATACGCGGTGTTCAAATTTTGCCGGATACAAAAGCGCTGCAAAATGTAAGAATGCCGTCACTGGAGTCAAAGATACCCGCAAAAGAAAATATTGTCATCGGACCGCACACGCTGTGGTTTGAATATCCGCCGAAAATCCCTGAAGATTCGGTAAAACCGCTGCCCGGGGGCGGGGGGCTGGTCGTATTGCCGCAACCTGTTGTACCGGAAATTATTGTCGTGCATGACGGTGTGCCGAACGATACCTCCGCGCAAAATTATTATATCCCCTTCACCGATTACATAAAAAACGTGGCAAGCAGCGAAATATATGCCACATGGTCGACTCCGACCATTGAAGCAAACATACTTGCCATTCTGTCGTTTACGATGAACCGCGTCTATACCGAATGGTATCGAGGAAAGGGTTTTAATTTTACAGTCACCAGCTCTACCGCGTATGACCAGAAATTCATTTATGGGCGCAATGTGTTTACGGAAATATCCACTATTGTAGATTATCTTTTCACAACCTATATTACTAAGCCCGACATCCGACAACCGCTGTTCACGCAATACTGCGATGGTAAAAATGTCACCTGCCCCGACTGGCTCAGCCAATGGGGCTCGAAATATCTGGGCGATCAGGGTTATGAATCCGTGCAAATACTGCGTAATTATTACGGGCAGGAGATATATTTAGCCGAAGCGGAAAAAGTATCAGGCGTGCCTGTATCATATCCCGGCACACCGCTCCAGAGCGGTTCGGTCGGACCGAACGTGCGCACCATACAGGAGCAGCTTAATAGGATCTCTGATAATTACCCTGCTATACCGAAAATCCGTGCCGACGGCATATACGGACCTCAAACACGCGGCGCGGTGGAAAAATTCCAGCAAATATTTAACCTGCCGCAGACCGGCATCGTGGATTTCGCGACCTGGTATAAAATATCCAATATCTACGTTGCAGTCGCGCGTCTGGCGGAAAACGTATAATACTAAAATTCGATAACTGTTGAAAAAAAATCCGCGTCAAAACCCATTTATTCGAGCTTTTGGCGCGGATTTTTACCGAGTTTATAATCGAATTTAAGTATAAAACAAACGAGCCGCCCATGTGGATGTGTCCTACATGGGCGGCTGAACTCCGTTTATTATTAATATATCAACAACAGATCGGACATGATTTTATCCAGTTTTTGTCCTTCAAACTCCACATATTGTACGTCCTTGCGGCCGGAGTTTATTATTCCGAAAGAACCGTCGAGGTTCCACAACGCCCATCCCATATTTAATTTTCGGAAAGCTTTCAACATATCCTCCATCAGTCGCAGCGTGACGTCGTGAGGTGTCTGGTTATGAACTCCCCATTCTCCTATCATGATGCCGATGCCATTTTGTTCGGAAAATTCTTTCCAATCGTTCATGTACTTGGAGATCAGCCAATCGCTGCCCGCCATACCGCCATCGAAGCCGGAGCTGACAATCACCCCGTCACTCCGTATGGTCAGAGGGTCAGATCTTTTGCCCCATTCCGCGGAGTTGGCTTTCAGGATTATCGGTTCCCTGCCCTCCGGACGGATACATACCTCGGAAAATGTCAGCCAATCGCCTTCTTTAACGGCAAATTCAAGATTTTTTGTTCCTGCCGGAATCTTTACCTTATATTCTCTGTTAAATATATTTTGGTATGTATTCCATTCTTGTCTGAATACAGCACGCTCCCATTCGCCTTCGCCGTCGGAGCATACGATCTTCTTATTATATACTTCCCTTCCGTCCGCGTATATAACGATTTCGGCGTTCATGCTGATGACGTTGACAAATATTCCAGCCTCGCACGCCGGAAAACCGTCTTCACTTTTGATAATCAGCGGAGACTGCAGCTCTTTCTTTGAATTACCATAAAGATAACCGTTCATTTCGTACATGGCGGGCCATTGCGGTTCCGGAAACATGTCCGCGCCGTTTACCCAACCGGCTTTATAATGCGTGATTCGAAACGGCTCATATCCGCGGAAGGACTGCGCCACTTTCAAAGGCACCAATTCAGGAACGGGTATGCGACCGTATTCCAGTCCGTCAGCGATGATAAGCCTGTCCGGATCCTCCTCGTGGATAGCGTTTACGGCGGGCGTCACCGCGTTGGCGTATGTTTTCCCATTTACGCCGGCTGGTTCGTTAACCAAATTAAAACTTAAAACGTCGCTTGAGATCCCCTTGTAACGTCTTGCGAACATGCGCCATTGAAACGCAAACGCCTGCTGCGCTTCGCTGTCTGTCAAAAGATTAGTTTTTTCGGGAGGCGTGGCGACGGTATATCCCGGGGCGCGGTGGAAGTTTAAGTCAACGTGGATGCTGTGCCTGATGCCATATCCCACCGCCCGGTCTATCTCGGCAATGGTGGCTTCATCTATTTTGTACCAGTCGCCGTCCCGCGTCCACATGCGGTAATCCATGGGCAGTCGTACGAAATTGTATCCCATCCTGCTGATATACTCGAATACCTTTTCGTCGAAGGGATCGTTCCTGCCGTTGAACTTATTCAGCAGATTGAAACCCTTCCACTGCGGCAGGTTATCATAGGAAGCTTTGGGCAAAGAGGTTTCCATAGATAATATCTCATCCGGAATAGTATGTTTGCTCATGTCGTTCACATCCTTTATATTTAATATTAATTTGGATATTCGAATTTTGTGGTGCTTATTTATTTTTTTGCAGAACGAGCGTTACTTCCGAGCGGTTGTGGAACAATTGCCGCGCGCCGACTACCTCAAAGGGTCGGACAGCGGACATACAGTCACGTATTGTTTTATAGCAGAACCCGTGCTCCAGTTTAAGCGTTATAACAGCGTATCCGCCGGAGACGAGCCGTCCGTAAAACCGTTTTACAATCGCAAGGCTCTTGTCCGCGTCGAGTTTCATATCGTCGACAATAATATTAAAGGATTCGGTTGCGCATAATTTTAAATAACGCTCTGCCGTCATGGGATAATATTTTATACGCCTGTCGCCGCGCAGCGACGGATCAAGCCGATTGGGATCAACGCTGATAACCGCCGCACCGCGGTCAAGCAGCGCTTTTGTCCAGCCGCCCGGCGCCGCACCGAGATCGAGCGCCGTTTTTATTCCCTCGAAATTAATATTAAAGCTCTCGAGCGCTTCCGCCAGCTTATATTCCGCTCTCGAAACAAATCCGAACCCGGACGATTTTGAATAAAAAGGCATACCGCCGCGCCATTTGCTTAAATTTTCGCACGCATTGCCAAGCCCGGCGTATATCGAATTCTCGGCGATGTAAACCGAGAGGATATCCTCCCCTTCCTTGAGGTCAGGCGTGAATCCCGCTTCTCCGAGCGGCACCGCAATGCGTTCAGCAAGTCCCTCCGGAGCTATACAAGGTTTTTCGCACGCGCGAACCTGCACACTGACAGTGGAACCATAATATGCCGTTGCGGAGCATAACGCGGCTAATTGAGTTATAAATTCGTCATTCGGTTGTAATGTGATATCTGCGGCGAAGATATGCCGCACGAAGATAATCGGCGCGCTCCGGATCAGCGCGGACAGCGCCGTATTGTCGAGCGCGGTTTCCGCCAGTCCCACCTCGCGGTCGAGCCAGCCTGTAAAAATAAACGAAGGGTCGTATAGTTTAAATTCGTATAAAGTCAACTCGCGGCATGCTTCCTGACAAGTGAATATAAAACGCATGAAAAACGCCATCCATATTTATTATTTTGCAAACAATAACATTATTGTAATATATATATATTAATTTATAAACCGTTGATTTTTAATTTTATTTATGGTATAATCAGCCCTAATAGGGCGATGGCGCGGACGCATGCGAATCGCCTGTTTTTAAAGGAGTATCAAATGAAGTTTAATAAATTCCCGATAATTGCGTTGGCAGCCGCGCTGTTTGTCACCGCGTCGTCTTTCACCGCCTGTACGTCTGAAAAACCGCCGTCCGGCACAGCGGGTTCTTCCTATGATTTCAACGCTAAATTAACCGATGAAGGTTATTTTAAAGGAATCAAAGCGTCGGATTATGTGACGCTGCCGGAGTATAAAGGCGTTTCTGTTCCCTCCTCTGTTTTTACCGCTTCTGACACCGATCTGCAGCAGCAGTTAGATGGCATAATGGAGAAATACACCACGTATGAAGAGATAAAAGACCGCGCGGTAAACGACGGCGACACACTTAACATCGATTATGTAGGCAAAGTAAACGGCGTGGAATTTGAGGGCGGCAGCACCGGGGGAGCCGGCACATCGGTCACCATCGGCGTCACTCAATATATAGATAACTTTTTGGAACAGCTCATCGGTCACACTCCCGGCGAAACATTTGATATTAATGTCACCTTTCCCGACCCGTATCAGAATAACCCCGATCTGAGCGGCAAGCCCGCGGTGTTTACCGTCACGATAAACTATATCCAGGGGGCGGCAATAGAAGCTGAACTATCTGACGAGATCGCCGCCGATTTCGGGTTCGCAAACAAAGACGGCCTGATCTCCGATATAAAACAGTGGATCATCTCCCAGCAAAAAGTAAAGTTTTTCAACGACCTGATAACCAATGTCGAATGTAAATCGATACCCAAAGTTATTACTGAATATGTAAAAGAAAACGATATTGCCAAATATAAAAGCTTTGCGGCGGAAAATAAAATGGACATCGACAGCGTTATGTCAACATATGTAGGTTATGAATCGCTGGATAAGTATATCGAGGCTCAGGCTGACACATATAAAAAGAACGCAACCACATATATCATCACTCAGGCGATAGCCGAAGCCGAAGGGCTGAAGGTTAACGACGCCGATTTAACAGAAGCAAAATTCGACGACGAGATGATTAAGACATACGGTAAACCCTTCCTTAAATTTAACCTCCTTGTAAACAAGATCGTACCCAATTTCGTCGCAGACAACGGTGTTCCCGCGTCTGAATGATTTCAGATTGATAACGACCTATAAATATTTAAACTACGCCGCCTGCCCGGGTAAAACCT
>DHAH01000162.1:16058-19127 GCA_002397345.1 Clostridiales bacterium UBA4959 | reverse complement strand
TATATTTTTATATGGATTATTTATTTTATATTATTCCCACTCGGCGGAGAAGCCGGCGTTGAATTCGCGTCCGCCCCACGCGTCTTTTATGGTAACCACGAAATAATTTTCGCCTTCTTTAAGCAGGGGTGCGATAGTGGCGGTGTCGAGCTGATAATGGGTAAGTCCGCCGTTCCAGTCCTGAACCGCACATTCGCCATCGTCGGTGTAGATTTCGGTACCGTTTAGATAGACATGAATGGCATTGTCATATGCGCAATACCAGTCAAAATAATCGGCTTTTTTAAGTTTTTCTATATCGGTGACTTTAAATGCTTTATAAAGAATCAAGCCGTGATTGCCGCCGACCCAGTCAATCGCTTGTGCGGCTGCTCCGAACGGTGCGTTTGCTGTCGGCCAGGTGGAGAGTGTCGCGGTATCGGTTGTGAATTTAGGATTGTCTTTAATGAAAGCAGCCATTTTATCGTCGGCTTCCTCGAAATAGCCGCCGGACGCGCCGCCGTCAACCACGCCCTCACCGTCGGTATACGGGCAGGCAAAGACGTTGTAATGCCAGTCGGTGTTTACCTCGAAGAACACTGTGGACGCTTTGGTGGAGCTTTTTACATACGCAAGCTCCATGTCAAGCTCGCGTCCGCCCCAGCAGTTTTTGATATAACAGGCGATGTAGTTTTTGCCGATTACCAAAAAGTCTTTTAATGTGAGCTTTTGAGTGTCCGCGTTATAATTAAGCGTATCATAATCGCCGTTCCAGTCGCCGCTGCCGCAGTTAGCGTCGTTCTTGAAGTAGAGTTTGCCGTTGATATAAAGATAAACAGTATTATCGTAATATACGTTGAGCGAGTAAAGCATATCGTCGCTTAGATCGGTGATGTCAAAGGTTTTATAAACCATTAAACCGTTTACATTTTCTTTATCGCTTATAAAAGGCGTATCGGCTGCCGCCGCTTCCGCGATGCGGTCGCCGAACGGTGCGTCTGCGCTGTCCCAGCTTTCCATAAGCTTGGTATCTTTATACCATTCCGGTTTTTCGGTGACAAACGCCGCCATCTCGTCGTCAGCCGCCTCGAAATGACCGCCGGGCTCGCCGCCGCCTACCACACCTTTACCGTCGGTGTAGGGGCAAACAAAGGTTTTATAATTCCAGTTGGAATATGACTCGAATATGTAACCCTCGGAATTTTTCGCCGCGATATTCACGGGATTGGATGCATCGCTTTTCGCGGTGGTTTCCTCGGTATTCGCGGGAGTCGTAGTCGGTGATGTGTTTGGTTTCTCCGCCGATGTTTCATCGGATACGGAGGTGTTATCCGCCGTTGTGTTTTGGTTTGAGCAGGAGAAGGATGCGATGACTCCGAGCAATGTCAGCGCCGCAAGGATGAGAGACAGGAATTTGCGCAGCATAATTTACCTCACTTAATTAATATTGTATTGATTATAATACAATATTTGTATTTATTCAAGAGTAAATTTAACATTTTATTATTTATTATTTTCCGTAACGCAGCTCTACCCCGTAATACAAATCGCCTGTAGTTACCATAGTCAGCGCGCCGAGCGTTATGGTTAACACAGCGGAGGGTATCCACATGATAGGGTAATCAAGGATAAAGATACTGTAAATTGTCTGCATCGCTTCTGCCGCCACGGCAAGCAGAAAGCACGACCAGATCAAATTGCGTATACGCAGCCGCTGCCGCTGTGTCTTTTCGTTTTTGGTACGGAACTCCGGTTCGGCAAACAGCCCCGCGTGCCTGTCAGTGACGATGACCAGCGCGCGGCATAATAAAAACATTAAAAGGATAAACACCGCCGAACCTATTGCCGCAAGTACATCCTGCACCGCTTTTACGCGCAGCGCAGCCGCGTTTCCGATTGCGGCAAAGGCGTAATAACGTTTTGCATTAAAATTATTCAGTACCACGAGCACCGCGGTAAGCGCCGTATAAACCGACGCAACGACAATAATATTTCGCTCGCATTGACCGCGCCTGTATAGCATCACCACAGCCAGCAAAAGCAATATCGCGGGTATTAAATCGGGTATGAGGTTCAATCCGTCGGCATAAAAATCGATTGATGCAAACATAGCAATTGAAACGAGCGTAAACACCGATTTCAGCGTACCCAGCAGTAATGCGCCCTCTTCGCGCGGTGTATCCGCAAGAGTTGCGTCCAGCGCGGAAATCAGGGTTTCGTCTTTACGCAGGCGATTAATATATCTCCTGAACATAATAATCCATACCGCGGCGAATGCCAGCGTGAATATGATGTTCACCAAAGTCAGCATGTGCTGCAGCTCCGCTAATTTAAACGAGCGGTATTCGCCGCTGTAAAGCGATTCATCCTCGTACTGTGTAGGCAGATATCGCAGCTCCGGCAGTACGTTCAACGCGCCCCGCGCGATCATGAATATGGCTGTTATAACACGCGGCGGTGATTTTTTTATGCTTTCCCCGCCGAATCGTACGGACAGATACGCGGTTCCGTCATAAAAATAATGGAACGCGGGCAATAAATAAAATGTTTCAATAAGCGCGAAAACAAAAGTGAAAATCAGGATAAACGTTTTTTCGTTGTCGCCAACAATAAAAATCATTGGCAGCGCCGCGATGCGGAGGAGTGATATACGCAGCAGCTTCTGAAAACGGTTCCGCGCTTCCGCAATTGACGGCGAAGCGGCTTCAAACGCGCGTAAACCCGAAACGATCAGCATAAAACCGATCGCGTCGGGCAGGATGTCGATTAAGTTAAAGTTGGGGTTTAATAAAAACAGCGCGCCCGCCATACAGCGCGCCAGCGCTTTGACGGAGCCGCAGGAGTTGTGCGCGGGGGGGATAATTCCCCCCGCGCACAACTCCTGCCGGGTAGATTTAAGAATTTTCATAATAATAACAGAAAGAACGGGCGATCACAGTTTCGCCGGGGATTGCTTATTTATACGTCGGGCGCGAGAGCGCGGGGAGAGCTTCTCCCCCCAACGCGTGTCCGCGTGTTCCATGCTTAGTCGCCGGCTTCGTCCGACTGACCCGCACCGCAACATTTTTTGTACTTTTTGCCGCTGCCGCA
>DHAH01000162.1:11926-15940 GCA_002397345.1 Clostridiales bacterium UBA4959 | reverse complement strand
GGGCAGGGATCGTTGCGCCCTACTTTTTCGGACTTTTTCAATACTTTAGGTTTTTGCTTTTCCACCGGACCGCCGGAAAAGCCCTCGCCGGTGACATGCGCCACTTCCATGCGTTTGATCTCGCGTTCGCGCGGCATTACAGAGAGCACCATGCGCGTGGTGTCGTCGCGGATCGAGGCGATCATCTCGTCAAACATATCCGCGCCGGTAATACGGAATTCGTTAATCGGTTTGCGCTGAGCATAGGCGTTAAGCTGGACGCTGTCCTTGAAGTCGTCCATAGCGTCAAGGTGATCCATCCATTTGGTATCGACGTTTTTAAGCAGCAGCACACGCTCGATTTCGCGCATCCTGTCGCCGAACATCTCTTCCTTGGAGGCGTACAGCTTCATCGCGCGCTCGCGCAGCACATCGGTTATGTCCTCGGGTTTTAGCGACGCAAGCTCGCTTTCAGAGTATTCGAAATCGTTCGGTCCGCAGAGCAGCCCGAAGAATTTGTTTTTCAGCTCCTTAATATCCCACTGCGCCGGTGTTTCGCCGGACAGATATTGCGCGGCGGCGGAATCTATCGAGCCGTTTATCATCGATGTAATCTCATTGCGCAGGTCTGCGCCGTCAAGCACATCCTGGCGCTGTTTATAAATCACTGTGCGCTGCTGGTTCATCACGTCGTCGTATTCAAGCACCGTCTTGCGGCGCTCGAAGTTGTTACCCTCGAGCTGCTTCTGCGCACCCTCTATGGTATTTGAGAGTATACGCGCTTCGATAGGCTGATCCTCGGGCAGACCCAGCCGCTCGATGAGTCCGGCAATGCGCTCCGAACCGAACAGACGCATCAGGTCATCCTCAAGCGACAGGAAAAAGCGGCTTTCGCCCGGGTCGCCCTGACGTCCGGCGCGTCCGCGTAGCTGGTTATCGATACGGCGGCTCTCATGCCGCTCAGTGCCGATGATGAACAGGCCGCCCAGCGAGCAGATTTTTTCCGCCTCGGGCGCAATCTGCGTTTTATATTTATTAAACAGTTCGCGATAAACGACGCGCGCGTCGAGCACTTCCTGCGACACCGACACGGACGAACCGATCGCAAGTCCTATGACTTCTTCGTCATAGCCATTTTTCTTCATTTCCTGACGCGCCATGAATTCTGGGTTTCCGCCGAGCATAATGTCGGTTCCGCGCCCCGCCATGTTGGTCGATATGGTAACCTGTCCCAGACGTCCCGCGCCCGCGACGATTTCCGCTTCTTTTTCGTGATACTTGGCGTTTAGTACGGTGTGCGGCACTCCCTCAAGCTTGAGCATCTTCGACAGTTCTTCCGATTTATCGATCGATATTGTGCCGACCAGCACCGGCTGACCCTTATCGTGGCATTCTTTTATCTGATCGATTATAGCGCGCAGCTTGCCCCGGCGTGTTTTATAAACCACATCGGGATGATCTGTGCGTATCATTGGCATGTTGGTCGGGATTGCGACGACGTCCAGCCCGTAAATCTCGCGGAACTCGCTGTCCTCGGTCAACGCCGTACCAGTCATACCCGAGAGTTTTTTATACATGCGGAAATAGTTCTGGAAAGTGATGGTGGCAAGCGTTTTATTTTCTTTTTGGATTTTAACGTGTTCTTTCGCTTCGATAGCCTGGTGCAGACCGTCGGAATAGCGTCTGCCGAGCATCAGGCGCCCGGTAAAAGTATCGACGATAATGACTTCGTTATCCTTGACGACGTAATCTTCGTCGACATGCATAATGCCGTATGCCTTGATCGCCTGATGGACATGGTGAGCGATTGTCGAGTTTGCGGGGTCGGAAAGGTTTTCGATACCGAAAAATTTCTCCGCTTTGGCGATACCCGAAGCGGTCAAAACGGTGGATTTTTGTTTTTCATCCACTATATAATCGGCGTCGATATCATCGTTGACTTCCTTGGAATCAAGCTCTTTTATGCGATGCTCGCGCATGGTGCTGACCAGCCGGTTTGCCTGGTCATACAGATCGGTTGATTCATCGCCCTCGCCCGATATAATAAGCGGTGTGCGCGCTTCGTCGATCAGGATTGAGTCGACCTCGTCGACAATGGCGAACGCATGCCCGCGCTGGGTGAGCTGCTCTTTATAGATCACCATGTTGTCGCGCAGATAGTCGAAACCCATTTCGTTGTTAGTGCCGTATGTGATGTCGCAAGCGTACGCCTGCTGCTTTTCAGCTTTAGTCTGCTGATGGATGACAAGCCCGGTGGTCAGACCCAAAAAGTCATAGACGCGTCCGTTCTCCTCCGCGCCCAACCGCGCCAGATATTCGTTGACAGTTACGATATGCACGCCCAGACCGGTCAGCGCGTTGAGATAAGCGGGCAGCGTTGCCACAAGCGTCTTACCTTCACCCGTTTTCATCTCGGCGATACGGCCCTGATGAAGGATGATGCCGCCCATGAGCTGCACTTTAAACGGACGCTTGCCCAGCACACGCCAGTCTGCCTCGCGTACCAGCGCGAACGCGTCGGGCAGTACATCGTCAAGTGTTTCGCCCGCCGCGAGCCGAGCCTTCAGTTTAGGCGTCATAGCGCGCAGTTCTTCGTCGCTCAGCGCTTTATATGTGTCGCCCAGCGCCTCGATCTTTTTAACGTCAGACATGATTTTGCGGATCTGCCAATCACTGTAACTGCCGAATATTTTCTCTAAAAAACCCATTTAACAAATGTCCTTTTTATTGTGATGCCTGAAAATTCATTTTTTCAAACAATTAACCTCTTGATTATAACTCGAAACCGTTTTCCATATGATAACATTTTGTAAATTTATAAAATGTTGTTTTTCTATGATTGATATGTTATAATTATAAAAATTGAGGTGACGATATGTTTAAGAAAAAAAGCAATATTATCATTTCTATAATAATATTCGGTTTAGCTCTGTTTATTATCTTCAATATATTAATAAAAAAAGAAGCGTTGAGCAAATATGGTAATCATCTGGGCGAGAGAGTATCTGAAAACATATTTTATTCAAATACTCTGGCAAATAAATATATTTTTACTTACAAAGACCATAAATATTATTATTATTTTTCCCAAGATCCCGAATACCAAGAAATAAATTATCCTGATATTTTTGATGCAGAAACAAATAAAAAAGTGATTACATTGTGGGAAAAACCACAAGGGTTGTTTTTATTAGATAATTATATTTATTATGCTTACGGGAAGGAACACCGATCAAGAGAATTTAACTTTCATAACTTTTATTATTATTATATCCATTATAAAGATTATAAATTTGCTAGGTTTAACCTTGACACTTTAAAAAGTGAAAAAATAACAAGAAAACAGTATGAGGAAACGTGGGATTATCAAGACTTCCGTCAATGGAGAAGCAATGTTTCCGAGCCTGTAACAAGTCTGGATGTGTTTGTATTTCTCGACCATAATTCTATGGAAAATAATTATGGGTATTTTCGAACTAATAATAATAAACGTCAAGTGAAATTTTATACTGATAATAATTATGATACATGTTTTACATTAAAGAACGGAAGCAATGATAAATACAAAGAATCTTGGTACGAATATTTTATATACAATTCTAATGAACTTCCTACACTTGCTACCTATTATTCGCCGAGTTTAATAACAGATAGCATAGATGATCTTAATAGAATGATTGCAAATTATCCGGAAGTCGCTAATATAACTATTTATCAGATGAAGCCAAATGACTTTACGCGTGAAGAAATTATAAAAATTGCCGAAAAAATAATAACGCCTAATAAAAATTGTATTAAACAATAACTCCGTGGTAATTTATCGGCATAATGTAAACTAAAAGAAAAAGGAAACTAGCATGAACAATCGCTTTTTACCCATTACACCGGAAGAACTTCGCGAAACCGGTATAGCCAAACCGGATTTTATCTATGTTTCCGGGGATGCATATGTCGATCATCCGTCTTTTGGCGCGGCGATCATCTCTCGTGTATTGGAGGCAAAAGAATTCTCCGTTGCGATGCTCGCACAGCCGG
>DHAH01000162.1:11272-11787 GCA_002397345.1 Clostridiales bacterium UBA4959 | reverse complement strand
ATGCTCGCACAGCCGGATTGGAAAAATTGTGCGGACTTTAAGCGCTTCGGCCGCCCGAGATTGGGGTTTTTGGTCAGCTCCGGAAATATCGATTCTATGGTCGCTCATTATACAGCCGCAAAGAAAAAACGTTCTTATGACTATTATTCCCCCGGAGGTAAAACAGGTTATCGCCCCGACCGGGCTGTGATCGTATATTGCAATCGAATCAGAGAAGCCTATGGCGATGTTCCCATTATTATCGGCGGACTTGAAGCATCGCTGCGGCGCTTCGCACATTACGATTACTGGGATAATAAAATCAGGCGGAGTATCCTCGTCGATTCTCGCGCTGATATACTCTCATATGGCATGGGCGAAAAATCAATCGCTCGAATCGCCGAACTGCTCGACCGCGGGATACCGGTCAAAAAAATCCGTGATGTCAAAGGCACCGCATATCTATGTAAAACAGACGATCCGGTTAATTTTGAATTGGATAGTACATTCGATTATAATATTTTAAAAGAATCAAA
>DHAH01000162.1:5347-11160 GCA_002397345.1 Clostridiales bacterium UBA4959 | reverse complement strand
AATATGCCAGAGCATTCGGAATTCAATATAAAAATCAGGACAGTATCAGCGGCAGGGCGCTCGCCGAAACCTACGGCGACAAAATGCTGGTGCAAAATCCTCCTATGCCTCCGCTGGAACGCGAAGAATTAGACGAAGTATACGCCCTCCCTTTTATGCGAAATTATCACCCGATATACGAAAAGGACGGCGGCGTGCCGGCGATTGAAGAAGTGAAGTTTTCTATTACGCATAACCGCGGTTGTTTCGGAGGTTGTAATTTCTGCGCGCTGGCGTTCCATCAGGGCAGAAACGTCAGATCGAGAAGTATAGAAAGCGTTGTCAACGAGGCGAAAATCATCTCTGAAATGCCCGATTTCAAAGGTTATATCCACGATATCGGCGGTCCGACTGCAAATTTCAGAAAACCGGCGTGCACTCGTCAGCTCACGCATGGCGTTTGCCCGGACCGCAAATGTCTAACCCCAAAACCCTGTCCGAATCTGGACGTCGACCACAGCGAATACATTGAACTGCTGAGCGCAGTCGAGCAGCTCCCGAAGATTAAAAAAGTATTCATAAGATCCGGTATTCGTTATGATTATATGCTGTGTGATAAGGACGATTCTTTTATAAAAAAGCTGGTGCGTGATCATGTTTCGGGTCAACTGAAGGTAGCGCCCGAGCATTGTTCGGACGCGGTGCTTTCGTTGATGGGAAAACCAAACATCGATGTGTATGACCGATTCAAAGAAAAATATTTCACGCTCTCCAGCAGCTTTGGATTGAAGCAATTTCTTGTCCCATATCTCATGTCAAGCCATCCGGGAAGCACACTGAAAGACGCGGTAGCGCTTGCGCTGTATCTCAATAAAACAGGAACAGCTCCCGAGCAGGTTCAGGATTTTTATCCGACGCCGGGTACGGCTTCAACCGTAATGTTTTATACGGGTATAAACCCTCTGACCGGAAAAAAGGTGTATGTCGCCGATAATTATCACGAAAAACAAATGCAGCGGGCATTACTCCAGTATAAACGTCCGGATAATGCCGATCTGGTTAGAGAAGCTTTGATTAAATGCGGCAGATCGGATTTAATCGGATATGGAGCAGATTGTCTTATCAAGCCGAAGAAGAACGCACAACCCTGTCCGGCTCCATTGTCAGTTACTCAGAAGGAGAAAAGTCGGAAGCAAAGACGCACCGCATCGAAAACCGGTGCAATAAAGCAGCCGCAACGGCAATTTACGCGTCCGAAAAAGAAAAAATAAAATTATGAATATTAAATCGGATATTAACATCGCACTTATCGAGCCGGAAATTCCGCAAAACACCGGCAACATCTCCCGCACCTGCGCGGCGACTGGCGCGGCGCTGCACCTCGTGCGCCCCCTCGGCTTTGAAGTTGACGACCGCAAGCTTAAACGCGCGGGTCTGGATTATTGGGATAAGCTTGACATTACGTATTACGAGAACTTATCGGAATTTCTACGCATCAACGCGGGTGAGGAAATGTTTTTCTTCACCACAAAAGGACCGCGCGCCCACTCGGAGATAGTATATCCCAAGCGTGTATTTTTAGTGTTCGGGCGCGAAACAAAGGGACTGCCCGAGGAGCTGCTGGCGGCAAATTATGACCGTTTGGCGCGTATTCCCATGCGCGACAGCCTGCGCAGCCTGAACCTGTCAAACTCTGTAGCCATCGCGGTATACGAGGCGCTGCGCCAGCGCGATTACGCGGAGCTTGTAACAGTGTCGCCTTATCAATTGACAATTGATAATTGAAAATTGACAATGGGACGCGGTGCCTTCGGCGCATGTATACTCTGCTCCGCCCCCGTCGCGCCGTTATTCCGATAATTAAAAAACGAAGGTAATCAATGGACGAAGACAGACTGCTTATCAACCGCGCCGCCGATAAATACCGCGCCTGCGGCGACGATTATGTGCTAACCTGCACGCCCTTCCTCGATTTGCGTGAGCAATCGGTGCTTGACGCTTGGCTGCGGCGCGAGAAGATAAAAAACACCGCCTTTTTCGGTGGGTATAGCGACGCGGAACGGAGCGTACTCTGCTTTTTACCCGATTACATCACCGACGCGGAACAATTCTTTGCCGAAAAAAACCCCGATGAAACACCCGTCGCGGCGCTGCGTGCGACCGTGCGCTCATCCGACACGCTCACGCATCGCGATTATCTGGGCGCGCTGATGGGGCTGGGGCTGAAACGCGAGGTTATAGGCGACATCCTTGTCGCCGACGGATTCGCCGATATTATCCTGCTGCGCGAAGCGCTGACATTAGTATTGCGCGATTTAAACAAAGCCGGGCGTGCGCCCCTCGACTGCGCGGAGCTGCCGCTTGCCGAGCTGTCACCCCCCGCCGCCGCTATACGCGAGCTGCGCGATACCGTCGCGTCCCCGCGGCTCGACGCGGTGATAGGCGTCGCGTTCTCGCTCAGTCGCGGTAAAGCCGCCGAAGCGGTGGAGCGCGGGCTGGTCTACATCAACAACCGCTTATACGAAAAGCCCGACGCGCCGGTGTCGCAGGGCGATCGCCTGACCCTGCGCGGCATGGGACGCGCCGTTGTAAAAGAAATGGGCGGTACATCACGCAGCGGACGGATATTTGTGACGGTGGCAAGGTGAAGAAATAAATTAAACTACAGCGCGTTATACAGGACTTATTTTAGAAGAATATCGTCAAGCGTCAACCCGGCTTGCTCCAATATTGAAAATAGAGTTCCCGTTGCAAGTTCATAATGCATTGGGATAATAACAGTTCTGCTTCCCTTTTTATATGTGACTGCCGCGTTGCTTGACAAAACGAAAACCGTCTTTTTCTAAAGCCTTGATTACTTGCTCGGGTTTTAATACCGGGGGCATTATAATGCGACCTCCAGTGTGGTGACAAAAGTCTGCGGAAACACCGGAACAGCTTCATCTTCATAATAAAGCGTCAGCGCTTCGCGCAGATTGTTTGCGGCTTCATCTATCGTCTTACCCTGAGATGCTACGTTGTTTTCAATACATTTGGCAATAAACCAATCATCTTCTTTTTGTATTACTACAGTGAAAAATTTGTTCATGCGAACTTACCCTCTCTTTTAATACGGTTTTATACGGTTATTAATATTATAACATGAATGCAACGGGCGGTCAATGACCGCCCCCTTCATTTACGCATTTACGGCGCGGCGTACGCGCCACCCCTAAAAGCGGCGGCGCGGGGGTGGTCTGACCACCCCCGCTGATATTACAATTTACCGTTCTTCACTTTTTCCCAAACACCAATTTGCCCTCGTCAAGTCCCACCTCGACGGTGTCGCCGGCGGTGAACTTGCCCTCGAGCATTTCGGACGCAAAGGTGTCCTCGACGCGGCGCTGTATCTCCCGGCGGAGGGGGCGCGCGCCATATACATCGTCCATTCCCTCCCGCGCGAGCATATCCACCACATCGTCGGTGAAGCTCACTGTCACGCCCATGCCGCCGATACGCTTCGTAATCTCGGCGAGCATAATACGGCAGATTTTCTTTATATCCTCGCCGGTCAGCTTGTTGAATACAATAATCTCATCGACGCGGTTGAGGAACTCGGGACGGAAGGTTTGTTTAAGCTCGCCCAGCACGGCGGTCTTAACGCGCTCGTGGTCGGAGTTACGGCTCTCGGACTCGGAGGTAAAGCCCAGCGCCTGACGTTTGCCGACGATATTCTGCGCGCCGACGTTGGAGGTCATTATGATAACCGTGTTCTTGAAATCTACGCGTCTCCCCTGTGCGTCTGTGAGGATGCCGTCCTCAAGGATTTGCAGCATGATGTTGAACACATCGGGGTGCGCTTTTTCAATCTCGTCGAATAACACCACGGAATAGGGGTGGCGGCGGATTTTTTCGGTGAGCTGACCGCCCTCGTCGTAGCCCACGTAGCCGGGAGGCGAACCGATCATCTTGGAAACGCTGTGTTTTTCCATGTACTCGGACATATCCACACGGATCATCGCGCTCTCGCTGCCGAACAGCACCTCGGCGAGCGCTTTTGACAGCTCGGTTTTACCCACGCCCGTAGGCCCTAAGAATATGAAGCTGCCCATCGGACGTTTCGGATCTTTCAGTCCCACGCGTCCGCGTCTGATAGCACGTGCCACGGCGTTAACGGCCTCGTCCTGATCGATAACCCTCTGCTTAAGGATCTCGTCCAGCTTAAGCAGCCGCCCCGCTTCCTCCTGCGCCAGCTTTTTGACGGGTATCCCCGTCCACGCGGTCACAATTTCGGCAATGTCATCCTCGCCCACAATGACGTTTTTGTCGTCGTGTGAGTTCTCCCACTCGTTTTTCGCTTTTTCAAGCGATTCGGTGAGATTTTTTTCTTCGTCGCGTATCGATGCGGCGCGCTCGAAATCCTGTGCTTTTATTGCCGCTTCTTTTTCGGCTGTAACCGAGCGGAGTTTATCCTCCAGCGCCTTGAGATTGGGCGGAGCGGTGCGGCACTTGATACGCAGCCGGCTTGCCGCCTCATCGATAAGGTCGATCGCCTTATCCGGCAGATAGCGGTCGCCGATATAACGCACCGACAATTTCACCGCCGCGCGGATCGCTTCGTCGCTGATTTTCAATTTGTGGTGCGCTTCGTATTTGTCGCGCAGGCCGAACAATATCAGCTCCGCGTCGGACGGCGAAGGCTCGCCGACTGTCACCGATTGGAAGCGCCGCTCAAGCGCGGCGTCTTTTTCTATATGCTTACGGTATTCATCAATCGTCGTCGCGCCTATGACCTGCATCTCGCCGCGCGCCAGCGCCGGTTTAAGGATGTTCGCCGCGTCAACCGCGCCCTCCGCAGCGCCCGCGCCTATGATGTTGTGAATCTCGTCGATAAAGAGTATCACGCTGGGGTTTTTGATAACCTCGCCCATCACGCCCTTCATGCGCTCCTCGAATTCGCCGCGGTATTTCGAGCCTGCCAGCATTCCCGAGATATCGAGCGTCACAATGTGTCGCCCTGTCAGTGTTTCGGGTACATTACCGTCGATGATGCGCTGGGCAAGCCCCTCGATCACGGCGGTTTTACCCACGCCCGGCTCACCGATAAGACAGGGGTTGTTTTTGGTGCGCCGCGAAAGGATCTGGATCACGCGCTCGGTTTCGGAATCGCGTCCGATAATAGGATCAAGCTTACCCGCCGCCGCCATTTCGGTCAAATCCCGTCCGTATTGCTTAAGCATGGGCATGTTGCCAAGCCCCGTGCTCTGCGTGGTGCTTCTCGCGCCGCCAAAAGACTGGCTGCCGAATAAACCGCCCGGACCTCCGGATTGAGCGGCTGTCGCGGTAGCGGTGCCGATGTCGGGCACATCCTCGCCGGTCGCGCCCCGGAAAAAGTTCATTACATCAGACTGCAGCTCGGCGGGGCTGACGTTCTGCGCGGCGATCAACTTCACGCCCACGCAGTCGGATTCGGTCAGCAGTGCCAACAGAATATGCTCGGTACCGATGTAGTTGTGCCCGAATTTAAGCGCTTGAAAAGATGAAATCTCGACAATGCGTTTGGTTCGGGGAGTATAAGCGTCGGGTCCGATATTCGACGGTTCGCCGCGTCCTACCGCGTGAATTATCAGCTCGCGTGTGCGCTCCTCGGTTATACCGCGCAGCGCCATGAGTTTTGCCGCGACGCTGTTCTCCACTGAAAGCAGCCCGAGTAAAAGATGTTCTGATCCGATATAGGTATGCCCCAGATCGCGCGCGATGTAAAGTGATTTATTAAGCGCGTTCTGTGCCGATTGTGTAAATAATTTATCTCCCATATATATTCCGCCTCACTTTAGGGACGACCATTAGCCGTC
>DHAH01000162.1:464-5216 GCA_002397345.1 Clostridiales bacterium UBA4959 | reverse complement strand
CTGTTTTGCATATTTATTTAGTATCAGATGTTTTCCCGCACATATTTGGCGCGGGCAAGATCGCGGCTGTTCGAGTCAAGCTCATGACCGGCGCGCAGCGTCAGCGTCGCGGGCATAACTTCAACAAGCAGGCTGCCCAGTTGTTCATAGCTTATGTCTTTGACCAGTCCGAGCGCTATTCCTAACCTCACATATGCAAAGTGACGCAGGAATTCTTCGCTTGACATCAGATGCGCGTACCGCAGCGCGCCGACTGAACGCATGACCGTGTCGGTGATACGGTCGGGCGCGTCGCTCATCATAGAGGCGCGGAGCTGCCGCTCGCGCGTGATTATCTGCGAAATCACATCGGAAAGCTTTTTCAGCGAATTTTCTTCGGTAATGCCCAGTGTGACCTGATTGGATATTTGATACATAAATCCATCCGCTTCGGTACCCTCGCCGTATAGACCGCGTATTGTAAGTCCCAGCTTATTCACCATCGCGGAGAGCGCTCCGATCTGCTTGTGAATAGTCAGCGCGGGCAGGAACATCATCACAGAGGCACGCATTCCCGTACCCAAATTCGTCGGGCAGTGCGTGAGATAACCTAAATTTTCGTCCCACGCCAGCTCCAGTCCCTCGCTTAATTTGTCGTCCAGCCCGCATGCTTTTTCATACGCTTCGCGTAACGCAAAACCCGGGCGCAGCACCTGCAGGCGTATATGGTCCTCCTCGCAGAGCATTATCGCGACGCCCTCGCTCTCGTCGGCAACCAATGTGTGCGGAAGCGTACTTTCTATAAATTCGGGGCTGACGCTGTGATTCTCGACATACAACCGCGCTTCCGCGGGTGTAAGCGACATAAAGTCGACTGTTTTATAATTTGTTTCGCCTTTTAATAAAACGGCAGCGGTTTTATCTATTAATTCGCGCGCGGCGGTTTTATCAAGGCGCGACGCGAACGGATAATCCGCCAAATTTCGCGCCAACCTGATACGCGAGCTTATAACAACGTCGTGCTCGGGTCCGACTGTATTATACCATGCCATATTATACTCATTCCTCCGGGTTATTATTTTGTTATCAGGGCGTTTGTCCGCCCTTGCAGTTTCATAATTTATAGTTGTTTTCTTTCGGTGTATGCCGTTTATGAACGGCCGCCCTTCGGACGGCGTCCTATGTGTTTTACGTTGCCGTGGATCCCTTCCAGCGTCCCGGCAAGTTCCGGTGCGAAGGTTTCGTAGCATTTGGCGCATCCCACCTTTCCGACTTGCGTTATATCATTGAAAGTCGAGCCGCACATCGGGCAGCTCTTATCTGCCCAGAGTTCGTTCGCGCGTCCCCGCGTGTAGCCGTAGTTACCCTCTGACAGCGCGCCGAACACGCTGCCGAACAATCCGGGCAGCAGCGAGCCGCCAAACCCGAAATTGATACCGCTGGCGTTTGCACAGTCTTCGCAGAGCGCAAGCTGTGTGGTCTTGCCGTTTACCGTCTGCTTATAAAAAACATTTGCCTGGTTGGATTTACATTTTTGACACAACATAGTAATTTTCCTCCGATTTATAATAATTATAATTTAATGCATAAGCGTCAACGATATATTTCGCAATACCGCCGCTCTTATATTATCCGAATCAATCTCTGACAGGGCGGCTGTTATTATCGCCGCCTCGCGCTGCGTAAGCACCCCATTGTCAAACAAATTATTTACGAACACAGCTCCTGCCTCGGAGCCGATTTTATCTCCGACCGCCTGGATAAAATGCATCAGATACTCGTTTTTATGAAATTGCTTTTTTATAATGCGTATATATCCGCCGCCGCCCCGCCGGCTTTCGATTATATAACCGCGGTCGGCGGTGAAGCGGCTGGTTATAACATAATTAATTTGACTGGGCACGCAGCCGATTTTGCCCGCCAGATCATTCCGGCAAATTTCGATCCTCCCGCCGCTTTCAGAGAGCATCTCCTCGATAAATCGAGCAATCTCGTCGGTTAATATCACTTTTACAGCACCTCCGTGGAAATGTTTGACCTTGTTTGACCTTGTGATATATATTATATTCCGAAGGTCAAGTAAAGTCAACAGTAAATAAAACCAATATAAAACAACCGCCCGCGATTACGGACGGTTATGGCAAATTATCTCGCCTTAGCTTATTATTCCTCAATAATTCGATGCATTATACTATTCTCTTAAATAAGTTTTTTGTAATTGCAGCATAGCGGCGGCATAATCCTGCTTCAGCCGCTGCCAAGTGGTGAAATCCACTGTCCCGGTTGGGATCAGACTGCGTGTGAGTTGAAATTGTCTGACCGCCGCTTCGGTTTCCGTTCCGTATACACCGTCGGGATTAACCCTTGTGAGCTTATCATCAACACGCGACAGAAATTGCAGCCACTGCTGTATCTGCGATACCGCGAAGCTTAAATTTGATGTGTCGGCTCTCATTTATAATTGCACCCCCTTGCTTTGCCGGCGCTCGATAAGATAACCGGGGAATTGACCGGGGTTCAAATATTTTGCCGCCGCGCAGTCGTCGACAAGCGACATTATCATCTCCCAGTCTTCGCGGCTGGTGGCGCCCGTCTGGGGCAGACGGTGGAGCCGCTGCAGCGCCTTGACCGCGTTCCTCGTCTCAACGCCATATACGCCGGTGACGGTAACCCTGCCCAAGTTATCGCTGTAAAGCTCCGACGCGCAGTTTAGGTATTCCTGAAGCCGTCGCACCTCTTCATTCTGCATTCCAAAACGAAGTGTTTCGCCCGGAAATGGCGCGGAAGCTCCGGTATAAATTTCGCGCCTTCTCGTGTCCGTAATGCCGTAATATACGTCATACATCATGTCATATGTTTCCTTGTCAACATCGCCGGTCAGGGGCAAACCAAAAGTGCGCTGGAAATCAACGACCGATTCGGTGGTCGAACGTCCGTAAACACCGTCAATCGGTGTGCTTTTTACCGTGTTTACATATTGCGCTATGTAATTTAATATATATTGGATCAGCCTGACATTGTCGCCCTTGTCGCCTTCGGTCAGACAGGCACCCTTCGCGCCGCAGGAGGCGGGTATGAGCATGTTTTCCGTATTCAGCCGCAGCAGCCGGCGCACGGTGTTGTAAACGAGCCGTATGCGGCGGCAGGTGCTGATCCCGACGCTTCCGTCGGCGGGCAGATTAAATGTGTTTTGAAATTCTTTTACCGCCGCTTCCGTGCCCGGACCGTACATGCCGTCCGCCGGATTGATTTTTGGTATGTTGGGAAAGGAAGTGGAAATCAGGTTCAGCCTGCGCTGTATGTCGGAAACCTCCCGCCCGGTCTGACCGAGCGTCAATATGCGATGGGGCTGATCGTAGGAGCAGCCGTCCGCGTCGCCGCCTTGAGTAAGTTCGATATCATCGCCAAAGGTTTTACGCAGGATTTCGAGCGCCGACAATCCTTCCTCGGCGAGCCTTACGGCGTTTTCGGCGGATAATACCTCCGGTTCTGTGGCGGTGGATTCGAGTTTATACGGCGTCAGCAGCGGTTCCGTGCCGCTCTGCCGTGTTATGTAAACGCGATATGCCTCGTCGGTGAAACGGTTTATATTTGCGAACACACAGTGGTCCGGGAAAAAATCCTGATCATATTCCCCGTCGCCGGTGATGTCGAAATCGTAGCCCCTGCCGCGGTAATAACTTGTATTCAACCTGTTCAGCGCAAAGGTTTGTTGCGCGCATATTATGGCACGAAGCGTCGCCTCCTGCCACAGGGGATTTACCGCGCCCGAAACGGCTTTTTTAATATAATCGGTAAATTGCAACGTCACATTCGGTGCGGGGGCGTCCGGCGGTCCCGTGTGTACGGTGATATTTTCAGGGATAATGATCATTATGACCACGCTCCTTCTTTGAATAAAATTGCAATCAAAACAGCGTGATCCCGTATTGCGCGCTGCGCGTTATGCTTTTTATTATTCATCGTTTTCAAGCTTTCCGACTCCTCCCTTACGCTCATGTGTGCAAACCGCCTGTTATAGCACCGTCATTTTTAACGGCGGCGGCGCCGAGCGGCATCGGCACCATATAAACAGGCTGTATGGACATCACAAAGGGATATATGGGTATATCGCAGCTTTTAAACGTTCGATAACCTTCCGATTCTACAATTATATTATAAAGCGCGTATGGCGGTCCGCCGTTCTCCGTTGAGGATGACGGTGTCGGCAGATATAACGGTTCGGTTTTACCGTTTTCGCCTGATGTTAATGTTGCGACGGGTTCCCCTTTTTTTTCTCCCGCTTTATATATATAGATCTTTGCGCCGGATATGGGCAGCGCTCCGCCCGCGTCGAGCACGAATACAACAAGCGAGCCTGTGTATTCATCGTTGTTTTTGGCGGGTATATTTTCTGCTGTCACACTATATCACCTCGGCAGTGTAATTTTTAACAGTTTATGCCGATTACAGTGATTTGTGCCATAATAATACTTATTTTTAGTTAAATCAAGTAAAATATTGACAAATGTATATAGTTGGGCTATAATCATTATAAAAATCAAAAAAGAATATTCAGCGTGAAAAATTTAAAGGAAAGACAGACCGAAGGCGCGAATGCCATGCAGTATTTTCATGGACTGTTTGTGCGCTTCAGTGCATGGCGTTTAAAATGAAAATACTTGTCATCGACGGTCAGGGCGGACGCATCGGCTGCCGGCTGATTGAATATATAAAAGAAAACCTGCCGGGAGCAGTGATAACCGCGGTGGGCACCAACAGCATCGCCACTGC
>DHAH01000162.1:0-338 GCA_002397345.1 Clostridiales bacterium UBA4959 | reverse complement strand
GCACCAACAGCATCGCCACTGCCAATATGTTGAAATCTGGCGCCGATCACGGCGCGACGGGCGAAAATCCTGTTGTCGTGTGCAGCCGGGACGCTGATTATATCATCGGCCCGCTCGGCATTGTGCTTGCCGACTCCATGCTGGGAGAGGTGACGGAGCGGATGGCTTCCGCTGTCGCGCGCAGCAGCGCCAAACGCATATTGATCCCCGTCAACCGCTGCGACACTATGATAGCGGGCGCGGCGGAGCTTTCTCCAAGCGATTTGATCGCGGAAGCATTAAAAATAATTATTAACAACTATACACCTTAATTAATTTAGAGCCTGTTCTCATAGGCG
>DHAH01000124.1:4396-5080 GCA_002397345.1 Clostridiales bacterium UBA4959 | reverse complement strand
GTCTGGAGCATCTGGGAAGGCAACGCGCGGGTGCGGCGGTAATGTAACCACCGAAACACGGCATTGTAGGGGCGGCGTCTTGTCGCCCGCCGCGCACATTAATAACACCGCTATACGCGCGTCCTCCTACAGTTACCCCATGAAGCGCAATACTATTATCTGCACCGTGACATCGCCGTACACGCCCTCGCGTTCGGGGTCAAGCGTGATACGCATCACATACGATCCGGCGTCAAGCTCGAGCGTCTGCGATAATAAAAGCGTTTTATCCGCGCCTTGGGTTAATATAACCTTTGAATCTTTTTCGAGCGTGAAAGTCAAACTGTTGTTTTTGGATAATGCCGAAACCGAAAACGAATATATCCCGTCGCGGTCAAGTTCAAGTGGAATTGAAGTCTCTCCGTTCGACTCGCTTGTGTTAAATGTGCCGCTTAAATTGCAGACGGTCGTTATCGAGGAATAGCCTGTAATGATAACACCAGTGACCGAAATGACGATTGCGCCGATCACCACCGCCGCGATAACCGTGGCTTTCGGCGCGATCCGGCGGAGCATACACACGCCAACGAAAAGCAGCACTGCCCCTATCGCGGCGTAAATCAATCCGACCCCGATCACGGACGCGAGCTGCATCGCCGGAAGCGTCTTCGGCACGTCGCTCGACCGCATGGTGAACATCGAGAT
>DHAH01000124.1:1142-4249 GCA_002397345.1 Clostridiales bacterium UBA4959 | reverse complement strand
GGTTGTTTATAAAATGGAACAGCATCGTCAGAACCATGGATTCGGTTTTCAGCGCGATATAAGCGAACGCACAGCCGAGCATCATAGTCGGCAGGAACCGGAAGGGATCAAGGTGGAAAATCCCGAAGATCAAGCCGTTTATCAGCACGATAAGAGCGGTATTTTTTATCGGTTTAAGCGACGAAAGAATATATCCGCGGTGTAGGGTCTCTTCGCAGATCGCAGGCATGACCGCGATGATTAAAATCGTGAGCGCGGGTGGCACGCTGGTGCCGAGTTTGGCAAGCGAGTCGGCGGTATCGTTAATTTGCGGGAAAAAGTACTGCGTAAGCAGCAGCGGCGGGATCATAAGCAGATATGTTCCGGCATAAATAAACGCACCGCCGAAAAATTCGCGTACCGGAGGCAGCCGCAGCGGAAAGGTCTGCCCGAAATGCGGGCGCGTGATAAAAAACGCGGCTGCGGTCAGCGCCAAAAGCATAAGCTCGGTCAGCGCGACGCCTATAATGCCGAAATTATATTGCAGCGGCGTGGCGATGAATACCAGCGCGGCAATGACAACGGCGAAAAGCAGCAGCCCATGGTATGGCTTCAGACGGCGGTAATCCATAAATACTCCAATCATTGTTATAAGAAGACGCGCGCGGGGAGAATCAGTCCCCGCGCTCTTCCCGCTTGGCAAATTTTTATTAAAGTGATACAGCCGAATGGGGAGCGAATATTTTAATTTTTGCAGGGGACGCCGCCACAGACGTCACGCTGCATGTATCCCATACTAAAATTCATTTAAAAGATCGATAAAAATCCGCTTTCTGCCGAATTATAGTATCATATAATATTATTCCATTCGGGAGAATTAAATACGCGGGCGGAGAAAACTCCGCCCGCTGATTGCTGTTTAGCCCAATTTGGAATAGTTGATTTTAATGCCGGGACCCATCGTCGAAGCGATGAAACAGCTCTTTATATACTGACCCTTCGAGGCGGCGGGTTTCGCTTTAATGATCGCGCCGACAATCGTGTTAAAGTTCTCGGCGAGTTTTTCCGAACCGAACGACGCGCGCCCGATGGGGCAGTGGATGATGTTCGTCTTATCAAGGCGGTATTCGATCTTACCGGCTTTCGCTTCGTTGACGGCGCGGGCGACATCCTGTGTGACCGTACCCGCTTTGGGGTTAGGCATGAGTCCCTTCGGACCGAGGATTTTACCCAGACGTCCGATAACGCCCATCATGTCGGGTGTGGCGATGATAACGTCGAATTCGAACCAGTTTTCCTGCTGGATTTTTGCCACATAATCCTCTGCGCCGACATAGTCAGAGCCGGCTGCTTCGGCTTCCTTCGCTCTGTCGCCTTTAGCGAACACGAGCGTGCGAACCTTTTTGCCGGTACCGTTGGGCAGAACGACCGCACCGCGGACCTGCTGGTCGGCGTGGCGGCTGTCAACGCCCAGACGGACGTGGAGCTCGATGGTTTCGTCAAACTTTGCCTTTGCGGTCTTGCAGACAAGCTCAAGCGCTTCGGCGGGATCGTATAATTTAGTTTTCTCGAGAAGCTTTATGCTCTCGGTATATTTTTTTCCTGCTGCCATTATCGTCGTCCTCTCAGTCTTCCACAGTGATGCCCATGCTGCGGGCGGTGCCTGCGACCATCGACATTGCGGTATCAAGCGAGGCGGCGTTCAAGTCAGGCATCTTGGTTTCGGCAATCTGTTTGATCTGCGCCTTTGTTATTTTGGCGACCTTTGTCTTATTAGGCACACCCGACGCGGTTTCGATACCGCATGCCTTCTTTATAAGGATGGCGGCGGGCGGGGTCTTGGTGATAAATGTGAAGGTGCGGTCGGAATAAATGGTGATAACGACCGGGATCACAAGCCCCATCTGACTTTTTGTACGCTCGTTGAATTCTTTTGTGAAGTTGGGTATGGAAACGCCGTATTGACCGAGTGCCGGTCCGACAGGCGGCTGGGGGGTTGCCTTTCCGGCGTCAAGCTGCAGCTTGACATAACCCTGAATTTTCTTTGCCATTTGTTGTTTTTTAACCTCCGTATTGTGGTTACTGCCTGATTTTACTTTGTAAAACAGACCTTAGCGGAAGAAATAAAATATTTTTCTTCCTCCCACAGGATATAGACAATTTGTGCGTTAATTTTTGTCCACAATGTCCGAGTCGAGCTCGACGGGCGTTTCGCGCCCGAACATTGAAACAAGCACCTTAATTTTTTTCTTATCGGGTGAAATTTCCTGAACCGTGCCTATATAGCCCTTCAGCGGACCGCTTGAAACGGTCACACTGTCGCCCGTATCGTAATCGAGTGTGATTACGCGTATTTCGACGCCGATTGAGGCGACCTCCTCATCGGTGAGCGGGACAGGCTTTGACCCCGGTCCCACGAAGCCCGTCACGCCCCGGATATTGCGGACGATGTGCCAGGTTTCGTCGGTCATTATCATCTTCACCAGCACATAGCTGGGGAAAATTTTGTTTTCAACCTCTTTTGTAATCGCATTTCCCGAATCGTCTTTGCCCGCGTCCTCGGTTACTGTTTCGACCGGGATGCGCACGTCACAAATCATGTGCCGCAGCCCGCGGTTATCGACGATTTTTTCAAGATTAGCCTTAACCTTATTTTCATAACCCGAATATGTGTGGGCTACATACCAGTTCAGCTCTGAACTGATTTCGTTTATGTCGCTCATCGTACTGCGGTTAAATCAGTTTGCCGAGCGCCATCAGACCGGACGTAAAGCCCAGGTCGAGCACGCTGACCACGGCGCTGACAATAACGATCGATACAATTACAAGGATCGTGCTGTGGATCGTATCGTGGCGGCTGTACCATACGATCTTCTTCATCTCGCTCTTGTATTCCCTGAAAAACTTGGAGATACGCTCGCCGAGCGAAACCTTTTTCTTTGCGGGTTTATCAGCCTTTTTGGGCCCTTTGCCATCCGGCTGCCCGCCGGCGGAAACTACCTTTTCATTAAGATCGGAAGAGCCATATCTCCTTATTTGGATTCTTTATGGACGGTGTGCTTGCGGCAGAAGCGGCAGTATTTGTTCATCTCCAGCCGGTCGGGGTCGTTTTTCTTATTTTTCATGGT
>DHAH01000124.1:509-1015 GCA_002397345.1 Clostridiales bacterium UBA4959 | reverse complement strand
TCGTTTTTCTTATTTTTCATGGTATCGTAATTGCGTCTTTTGCAATCAGCGCAAACCGTCGTGATCCTGACTCTCATTTTGTTACCTCCCGAATTATTTCGGCTGTAAATACGGTCGATTTTTATTTGTAAAAACAGACCCAGCCGATCGAATATTCTCCCTCGAAACGAAGATACTGCAATACTGCACACTTGCATATACAAATTCTGCATACACAAAAAAACCTCTCCGCCGAGGTAATGATATTTTATCACGCTTTTTATCGCGTGTCAAGTACAAATATTTATTTTTTAACAATTATTTTATTGTTTAATATTGAATCATACGACCGATATATGGTATTATCAATAAAAATATTTGTACTAAGGCAATAATACAATGCTTAAATTATCTGACATCGTTAAAACATTCACCACCGGCGATACAAAAGTTGAGGCGCTGCGCGGGGTTTCAATAAATTTTCGTGATAATGAATTTGTTTCTATCCTCGGTCCGTCGGGCTGCGG
>DHAH01000124.1:0-157 GCA_002397345.1 Clostridiales bacterium UBA4959 | reverse complement strand
GTCGGCGGCGCGCCGCCGACGCGCTTGCGCGTGTCGGGCTTTCTGACCAACTGCGCAAAAAACCGACGCAGATGTCGGGCGGTCAGATGCAGCGTGTAGCTATCGCGCGGGCGCTGGTAAACAATCCCGACATCCTGCTTGCCGATGAGCCAACCGG
>DHAH01000149.1 GCA_002397345.1 Clostridiales bacterium UBA4959 | reverse complement strand
TTCGCGTTTCACATCTTCGGGCAAGAATCACCTGGCGCGCTCCGATCAGCGCGGAGCCGGTGCGCTGCCGGTGCCCGAAGATGTGAAACGCGAATTTCTTGCGCTCAATCCGGGCGCAAAGGACGCCGAAATCGCGGCGTATTATAACAAATACATGTCAGGCGTGAAAAAATAACACGCCGATTAGGGTTGATTCTTTCGGGAATTTGGCCGTAATGAAAGGAGAATTGTTATCAAATGGGTTTTATAGCATATAAGACGGGCGACGGGCATGTCGCTCCGATAGAATACCTGCCCGCCGAAGCTGGTATATACGATATCGGCATGGCGCTGGCTTATAACACTGACAGTCACCAGCTCGCCGCTTCCACCACTCCGAAATATATCTGTGTGGGGAGTAAAGAAATCAAGACAGCAGGAGCGGAGCTGCCCTGCATCAAAATTGCGGACGGAATGGTATTCGAGACGGCGCTGTCCGCCGCCGGAGCGGTGTATCCCGGGTCGGCGTATTGGGTGACGGCTGACGGTAAAAAAGTCGCGCCGACCGGTACCGAAGGGCAAAACAAATTTGTCGTCGAATACGCTGCGGGCGCTGCGGCCGGCGACCTTGTGCGCGGGCATTTCGTGTCTTAAGTGCGCGAATAAACATTATGAGAGGGGATTTATAAATAACATATGGCAAACATTACATTTAGCGAAAGCGGCGGCGTAAACGACAGCATTTTCGGCAAGTCGCAGGCGCCTATACGCATGTTCATCGAAAAACGCGCGGAGGCGTTCGAGCAGAAATCTATGCTCGAGCTGCTATTCAGCGTAGAAAACTCGACACACTTCGGCGAGAAATTTACCAGCATGACCGCGATGGACGGATTTAAACCCGTAGGCGAGAACGGCGAGACTCCGACCGACGGTATGCAGGAGGGTTATTCGAAGTTTCTCGAGCACATGACGTGGAAGGACAGCTTCAGCCTGTCCCGCGAAATCGTGGAGGACTCGAAACTGCTCGATTTAAAGAAAAAGCCTGCCGGGTTTATAACCGGATATTACCGCACGCGCGAGCGTTTCGCGGCGGCGATGTACGCAGCGGCTATGAGCGGGTTGCCTAAATGCAAATTTGAGGGACGCGATTTTGATACTACCGGTGCTGATACAAAATCGCTTTTCGCGACTGATCACACGGCGAAAATCAAGGGCGTGCCACAATCAAACAAATTTTCGGATGATTTTTCCGTCGACGCGCTGGCAGCCGCCGAGAGCGCGATGCAAAATTTCAAAGGCGATAACGGCGAAATCCTTACGGTATCGCCCGACACTATCGTAATCCCGAACGTGTATAAGGTGAAAAAAGACGTGTTCGCCGCAATCGGAGCGGATAAAGATCCCAACACCGCTAACAATGCGTTCAACTATGTTTTCGGGCGCTGGAAAGTTATCGTGTGGCCTTACCTTAACGAATTCATGAAAATAACGGGCGGCGCTGTGCCGTGGATGCTGCTTGACAGCGAATTCTCGAAGGAATATGGCGGGGCGGTTTGGCTCGATCGCACGGCGCTGGATGTAAATTCCCGGGTCGAGCCGGGCAATCACGCCAACGTGTGGACCGGTTATTCCCGTTTTACCGCGGGCTTCAACGACTGGCGTTTCGCCGCGATCGGCGGTGTGACCGGCGGTACGACGCTGGTATCGTAAATTTATTTTGTAGTACAAATTTCTAAAGAAATTTGTCCATGGAGGGTCAGGGGCATTAAATTGCCCCTACCTCCTGCGGGGGTAACATGAAAATATCTGAACTGATTGCGTATGTCGATGAAGTAAAACCGTCCGCGTTTTCCGACGCTGTGAAAATATCGTGGCTGAACGATATCGAGGGCATGATCCAAACCGATGTCATGCTGCTCGACGTATCCGAGGTTATCAGCTACACTGTCGCCGATATGGACGCCACCCCGCTGGTATCGCCTCCGCATGACAGGTTATACCGATCGTATCTGTGCGCGCTCGCCGACCTCACCAACGGCGAGTATAACAAGTATAACAATACCATGACCGTGTTCAACGCGCAGTATAACCAGTATGTGGCGTGGTATACGGCGCGATACCGTCCGGCGGACGGCGCAGCCGAAGCGCGGGGATATTATATCTCAGCCTTTGGCATTGCTGTGAAGCACGGCTTTTCGGGCGGCGAGGAACAATGGCTCGAAAGCCTGCGCGGTCCGCAGGGTGCGAGAGGCGAGGGTTTTATTATAAGTGGGTATTATCCCACGCCCGAGGCGCTTGAAACCGCTGTGTCAACGCCTGTGCCGGGAGAGTCGTATGGCGTGGGGCTTGTCGAACCGTATGAAATTTATACATGGGACGGAGTCAATAACGCTTGGATTAACAACGGCACGTTGAAGGGCGAAAAGGGCGATAAAGGCGAAACCGGAGAGCGCGGCGAACGCGGGGAAAAAGGCGATAAGGGCGATAAAGGTGAAACCGGATTAAAAGGCGATACCGGCGACATTGGTCCGCGCGGAGAAAAAGGCGACAAGGGTGATACCGGATTACAGGGTCTAAAAGGCGACAAAGGCGATACCGGGCTGCGCGGCGAAAAAGGAGATAAGGGCGATAAAGGCGACACCGGATTAAAAGGCGAAAAAGGCGACACCGGCGAAACCGGCAGGGGGCTGACAATCCTCGGCACGTTCGCCACCGTCACGGAACTTGAAGCCGCTGTCTTGTCTCCTTCCATGGGAGATATGTACAACGTCGGAGTTGTCCCGCCGTATCACATATATATGTGGGACGGGTCGGCGTGGGCAAATCAGGGTCAACTGCAAGGGCCTACGGGGGAGAAGGGAGATAAAGGCGATCCCGGCGAGAAGGGGGATAAAGGCGACCCCGGAGAAAAAGGAGAACAGGGCGCTCCCGGACATGACGGGGTTGACGGTGCTAAAGGTGCGCCGGGGTTGGACGGGGTTGACGGAGCTAAGGGCGATCCCGGCGAGAAAGGCGACAAGGGTGAGAAAGGCGACCCTGGTGAAAAGGGGGAGCAGGGTGTTCCCGGTCGTGATGGGGTTGACGGCGCAAAAGGCGACGCCGGCGCGCCAGGTCCCAATCAAGTCAACACCACTACCGCAACCAATATCAACGGATTGCTCAAGGGCAATGGCGCCGCTGTCGCCGCCGCTGTCGCTGGGACGGATTATATTTCTCCGGCTGGCGGTACAATGACAGGTGACCTAATAGCAAAAAACCCCGTTATTGGTGTATCCGCAGTGCGCAACATATACGCGGGGACTGCTGACATGACCGCCGGTTCGTCAGCGCTTCCAACTGGCGACATTTATCTGGTATTCGAATAATGGCAAAAGGTATTTATATAGGCGTCGAGAATAAAGCGCGTAAATCGAAAAAAGGCTATATCGGCGATGAAAATAATAAAGCTTGCAAATTAAAAAAAGGCTATATCGGGGTTGGTAATGTCGCACGACCGTATTACAGCGCAGAGCAAGCGTTGGAGTATTATGGAGCAATTACACCGTTGTCCGTAGCAAGAAATAAACTGGCTGCTGCATCAACAAATAACCATGCTTTGTTCGGCGGTGGAATTGGTTCAAATATAGTAGATGCGTATAATACGTCTTTAATAAAGAGTACCCCAACCTCATTGTCCGCAATAAAAAGCTATCTTGCCGCTACATCCATAAATAACCATGTCCTATTCGGCGGAGGTGGTTCGGATTTGGATTACCACATTGTGGATGCATATAATTCATCGTTAACAAGGATTACACCAACAGCACTATCTAAGGGTAGGTATTCTCTTGCCGCTACATCAACAAATAATTACGCTTTATTTGGTGGGGGTACATCCGGAAGCGATTCCAACGTTGTAGATGCTTATAACTCATTATTAACAAAAAGTACGCCAACAGCATTATCTGTGGCAAGATGCTATCTTGCTGCTGCAGCCGTAAATAACTATGCTCTATTTGGCGGAGGGAATGCGGATGGTTATTCTGATATAGTAGACGCATACAGTTCATCTTTGGTAAGGATTACGCCAACGGGATTATCTATGAAAATATGGCTTCTTGCCGCCACATCAATAAGTAATTATGCTTTATTTGGCGGTGGGTATGTGAGTTCGGGCGCAACTGATTTAGTAAACGCCTATAATTCATCTTTAACAAGAAGTACACCCACAACATTATCCATAGCGGGGTATTATCTTGCTGCTACATCAATAAAAAATTACGCTTTATTTGGAGGTGGGGCGGGAAGTGGAGATGGTTATCATAATATCATAGATGTGTATAATACATCTATAACAAGGAGTACGCCAAATGTACTATCTATGGCAAGAGCCTCTCTTGCCGCTGCATCAATAAATAATTATGCTTTATTTGGCGGGGGCGAAAGGTTAAGCAAAAACACTGACGTAATGGATGCATATATAATTGCATAATAAAAGCATAAGGAGTATTACATGAAAATTATCGAGAAATACACCGGTGGGAAAACCTATATGTTCCCAAACGGTGATATAGCAACGCCGGACAAGGTATTAGAACAATTCCCCGCCGCGCTTGCGTTCGCGCACATTATCGAAACCGACGACAGCGGTGAGGTAATGTTTGCGGTGCAGAATCTTGCCGCGATGAAATCACTGCACGGAATACCGAAGGAAACGTCGGAAAACGAGTCAATCGCATTATTGCAGGAAATTGTCAACGCACCGCCTCCTATACCCGAAGAATCAACGCCCGAACAGCGCATAGCCGCAGCGCTTGAAGCACAGGTATTGCTTGCGATGCCTATAACCAACACAGACGACCCTGATTTACTGTAAAGAGAGGTACGGTACATATGAACTACAAACGCGTTCGACAAAATTATATTGATGGGCTGTGGGGAAAAGACCTTGTTAAACGGGCTTATCAGGCTGGGATAATCACACTGGAGCAGTACAAGGAGATTATCGCGTTGCCGCGCTTAGGCGATCCGGACGAGCCGCCGGAAAGCGAAGCGGGTAAATAAAAATGATGGAAACAATCCTCGGCGGTGGGCTTGCTGCCGCGTTGATAATCACACTCGAAAAGTTCGCCGAGTTTTTGATCGACCGCTTTGGTAAAAAGCGATCAGCGACCGATATCGCGCTGCTGGCGCTGCTGCGCGAGCGTATCCGCTATTTGTGCCGCGTGCATATAGCCGCCGGGGTGATCTCCTACAGCGACCGTGAAGATCTGATGCAAATGCACGATGCATATCACAAACTCGGCGGCAACGGAAATCTCGATTGTGAAATGGGTGAAATCATGAAATTACGGAGGACAGAATAATGGCATACAAAGGTATCGATGTATCGCACAACAATGGAAATATCGACTGGAAAAAGGTTAAGGCTGCCGGTATCGACTTCGCGATGATCCGCGCCGGGCATGGCACCGCGGAGGACAGGCAGTTTCGCGCAAACATGGCGGGAGCGGAGAAGGTAGGGCTTGCGATTGGCATATGGCATTTCTCCTATGCCGCGACTGCCGCCCAAGCCGAGGCGGAAGCGGCGAAATGCATTTCGCTCATAAA
>DHAH01000063.1:3315-3589 GCA_002397345.1 Clostridiales bacterium UBA4959 | reverse complement strand
TTCAGCCTGGTCCGTTTCCGCTCGGCGCCCGGCTCGGCGAAAGAAATAACCAGCATCTTTCTTGCAATGGCGGTGGGACTGGCGACCGGCACGGGCTATCTGGTGTTCGCGGCGCTGTTCACAGTGGTTATCTGCGTTGTAAATATGCTGTATACAGTCACGAAATTCGGCGAGCCTAAACGCCATTCATGCGAGCGCGAGCTGCGCGTCACCATACCTGAGAGTTTGGATTACACAGGCGTATTCGACGATCTTTTCCAGAAATATACCGAAT
>DHAH01000063.1:325-3167 GCA_002397345.1 Clostridiales bacterium UBA4959 | reverse complement strand
TCTTTTCCAGAAATATACCGAATCCTGCGAGCTGACAAGGGTCAGAACATCAAATCTCGGCAGCCTTTACAAGCTTGACTACATCATCACGTTAAAAGATGTCGCGCTCGAAAAGATGTTCATCGACGAGCTGCGGTGCCGCAACGGCAATCTTGAAATCACCTGCGGTAAATTAAGCGACCGCGCTTTAAGTAATCCGGACGAACTGTAAAAACAAAGTTAATTTTGCTGCTTGAAATAACCGTATAAGAAAGTGACGGGACAATATTATGATGAAAAATATCACGGCAAGGATCGCCGCATTTGCGCTCGCCGCACTCACACTCGCCGCGGCGGCAGGCTGTCAGAGCAACTCGGATAAAACAAGCGGCGGAGGTGTCACAGGAGCAGCCGGCGTTAAACTTGAATCGACCGAACTGACGGGCAAGACACTGCTTGCTTCATCTTCTCGATCGGCATCGATTATACCCGCGCCCTCCGCGCTCCAGTCGATGAAAACTTCGTTCACCGCCCGCGACAGAGATGTGGGTTATGAGCAGACAACAGCGACAATGATCACGCTTTCGGGCAATTCGGCTAAAATTTCAGGTAAGGGCGCGATTTCAGCCGAAGGGAACGTGACCATCACCGATAAAGGCACCTATGTAATCTCCGGTAATTTAGACAACGGCACATTGTTCGTCGATGCGGGTGAATCGGCAAAGGTGCAGCTCGTATTCGATGGCGTTAACATAAGCAGTTCGAACTTTGCGGCGGTTTTCATTAAAAATGCCGACAAGGTGTTCATAACCCTGAGCGAAGGCAAAACCAACAACCTTGCCGACGGTTCCAAATATGTATTAACCCAAGCCAACAGTTATATAAACGGCGAACAGAAAAATGTCGACGCGGTGATATTCAGCCGCGCGGATCTGACGATAAACGGCACGGGGACGCTCAATGTCGTCGGCAGTTATAAACACGCGATAGTATCCAAGGATGATCTTGTAATTACAGACGGTACGCTTAATGTATCAGCCCCTAACGTCGGGCTGTATGGCAGCGACAGCGTCCGCATCGGCGGCGGCATGATAAATATCGAAGCCGGCACAGACGCAATTCGCGCCGAAAACCAGAAAACCGACAACCGCGGTTATGTTTATATCGAGAACGGAAATGTAACGGCGTCCGCATCTTCCGACGGGATACAGGCATCGTCGGCGATATTTATTGCGGGCGGTACGACGCTGATCTCCGCTAAAAAAGCGCCGATCAAGAGCGGCATGGCGGCGGTTATCACCGGCGGGACATTCGCGGCGCTGGGCAATAAATTCGACTGCCCTGTCAGCGACAGCTCGACACAAGCGCACGTTCTGTTTACGGAAAAATTCGCTTCCGGCGAAAACGACACGCTTACCATCGCGCAGAGCGGCGCCTCGTCGTCGCTGGCATCGTTTAAATCCAGCCGCAACGCGCTGGTAATGATATTCACCACCCCGGAGCTTGTCAAGGACACCGAATACGCGGTGTATAAAGATTAACGGAACGCAATAAAAATAACACCCTCATAACGTGCGACTACATCTCGACCGTTACGAGGGTGTTTCGATTTTTTAAAAAGCTCCATAAAACTTTTATGAAAAACAGCGGAATTACATCCGCATATATTTCCGCAGCTCCAGCATACGAGGGTAAGCGTATCCGAAAAAATGTTTATACCCGCCGCAAAAACGGTTAAGCGTCAGCCGACCGTCGCCGGCGGGATCACGGTGGCGGCGGCATCCGCCCCGGCAAAGCGCGAACCATTCGCAGGATGAGCAGGTTTCATCGACAGGCTCGGATTCGGCGGTAAAACGTGCAGCCGGCTCGGAGGAGTACATCCCGGCAAAACACATTTCGTTTACGCTGCCCATGCGATATCTGTCGAGCACATAAAAATCGCAGGGATAAACACCGCCGTCACTCTCCACAACAAAATAACACTCGCAGACACCGGTGTAGCCGCAGCAGCTCGGCGGCAATCCGGCGATAAGCTCCATGAAGTTGTCAAACGGTCTTGCGCTGACATAATCACCGTGTATAATAGCATCGTAATAACGGTCAAACGCGGCGCAGAGGAAATCGCCCCAGCGTTCGGCAGTCAGCGAATGGGGGGATTTTACGCCGCCGAACCCGTCAAGGCAGGGGATGAACTGCAAATATCTGTAACCGTCGGTTTGCAGCGTGTCAAAAACCCGCGCGCCGTGCCGCGCCAGCCCGCCCGTTACCACGCACAGGATATTAAAATCCGCGCCCGCCGCGCTAAGCAGCAGCGCGGCTTTTTTCACGCGCGCATATGTACCGCGACCTGCCGCGTCCACGCGGTTCTGGTCGTGGATCGCCTTTGTGCCGTCCAGCGACAGCCCGACAAGGAAATGATTATGCGCAAAAAATTCCGCCCATTCGGCGTCAAGCGACAATCCGTTTGTTTGTATCGAATTTTGCACTTCGGCGCCCAGTGTGTTATGTCTCTGCTGCATCCATAAAAGCGCACGGTAAAAATCCAGCCCCGCCAGTGTCGGCTCGCCGCCTTGGAACGCGAAGGTCACGCGGCTATTACCCGCATATTCAAAAGCCCGGCGCACGAGGTTTTCCAGTGTCGCCATATCCATAATACCGTATGAGGAAACCTCGCGGTTTTCCGCTACATCGGCATAAAAACAATAGGTGCAGCGCATATCGCATAACCCTGACGCAGGCTTGATAAGCAGTGTAAGCGGCGGCATAATAATACTCTCAATTTAAGTTGACTTTTTTATCATTATCAGTATATAATAATTATATTAATATATTGTGAGAGAATTAGCGTGAAAAAATTAAAGGA
>DHAH01000063.1:0-201 GCA_002397345.1 Clostridiales bacterium UBA4959 | reverse complement strand
AAATTAAAGGAAAGGCAGACTGAGCATGGCGTTTAGTGTGAATAAAAAATGTAAGGTTGTAGTTGCCGGCAGTTTTATCGTCGATATCACCGGTTTCGCTCCGCGTTTTCCCAAGGACGGCGAGACGGTCATCGGATCTTCGATTAAATTTGGTCCGGGCGGCAAGGGTTCCAATCAAGCGACCGCGGTAAGCCGAGCCGG
>DHAH01000126.1 GCA_002397345.1 Clostridiales bacterium UBA4959 | reverse complement strand
CTCATACATCGTCTGTATAGACCCCGGCCACGGTTACGACGACCCCGGCGCGACATATAAGCCCACGCTCGGCGATAAAACCGAGAAAGAGTTGACGCTCGACATCGCTCTACTGCTTGCCGCGCGGCTGGAGAAGCAGGGCTTCACCGTAATTATGAGCCGACCCGACGATGTTAAACCCGACGACAGCCAATATATTTTCAACCCCTTCGACCGCGTCGATTTTGTTAACGCCCATCCCGATATTGATTTATTTATATCCCTCCATTGCGACGCTTATACCGAGGACACCGCAATCGGCGGTACGCGTATATACTTATACGACGGCGGGGTGGCGGGCACAACCGAATACGCGTCGGCGCTTTCAACCTCGCTGGGCGAGTCGCTTAAAACAGAGGTGCCGGTCATCGGCAAAAACATGGCGGAAGCGTATTATGTCACCAAAATGCTGTCCATGCCGTCGGTGCTCATCGAAATGGGCTTTATAACGAACGCCGTTGACGCCGGAAATCTGCTTTCCGACAAATGGCGGGACGATTTTACCGCCGGAGCGGTGCGTGGGATTATCGATTATATTAATGCGCGGGGGTAATGTTTTGAATTTACCAAAGCACAATCCCCGCAAGGCGGGATGCCCTCATCCCGCCGNNGAGAAGGCCAATGCGATATCCCTTACTGCTAAAAGGGCGGTCTTGCCTCCGGCAAACAGCTAATGAGTTTGCAGCTAACTTCCGGCTCAGGGGAACGGACTTTCCGTGAAGCAACCTTGCGGCCCAACAAGGATGAAAAGAACTTGTCCCTGCCGACCCAACAGCATTATATCACGGGCATCTCAAGACCTGCTGATCAACAAACAAGTGTACGAAGCAGACTCACTTAAAACCGTCTGCAAATCTTATTATACGAGGAATGGATATCATGGACTTTGCGGAGGAGCTGGCATCACAGTTCCATTTACAAAAATGGCAGACGGAAAAAGTGATCGAGCTGATCGATGAAGGGAACACCATCCCGTTCATCGCGCGCTACCGCAAGGAGGTCACCGGCTCGCTCGACGACACCGCGCTGCGCGCGCTCGACGAGCGGCTTACCTATCTGCGCTCGCTGGACAAGCGCCGCGCCGAGGTTCGCACCGCCATCGAAGAACAGGGCAAACTGACGCCCGAGCTTGAAGCCGCGCTGGATAACGCCGCCATCCTGACCGAGATCGAGGACATATACCGCCCGTTCAAGCCCCGCCGCAAGACACGCGCGTCTATTGCCCGCGAACGGGGACTGGAGGATCTGGCGCTGACGCTGCTCATGCAGGAAAAATCCTATGACCCTGCGCTTGACGAGCTTGCCGCGCGGTTTATCAGCGAGGAAAAGGGCGTCCCCGACGCCGAAGCTGCGTTTGCGGGCGCGCGCGACATCATTGCCGAAGATATATCCGACAATGCCGACTACCGTAAGGAAATCCGCGCGCTGACCTTCGAATACGGCACGATAACCTCAAAACAATGCGGCGAGGACAAAGACGGCACCTACACGATGTATTACGACTACACCGAAAAGCTGCCCGCCATACCCGAGCACCGCGTTTTGGCGTTGAACCGCGCCGAAAGCCGCGAGGTTGTGCGCGTCGCCCTTGATGTGGAGCGCGATATAATCCTCAACTATTTGTTTGCGCAGGTGATAACCGAGCCGTCCAGCCCGGTGTTCAGCCATGTCGCCGCCGCGATCGTCGACGGTTACGAGCGGCTTATCGCGCCCTCGGTGGAACGCGAGCTGCGCGCCGCGCTCACCGATAAGGCGAGCGAGAGCGCTATAAAGCTGTTTTCCGACAACCTCAAGCACCTGCTCATGGCGGCGCCTGTAAAAGGCAAGGTCGCATTGGGGCTTGACCCCGGATACCGCACCGGCTGCAAGCTGGCGGTCGTGGACAAAACGGGCAAGGTGCTCGACACCGCCGTAATATATCCGACAAAGCCGCAGGAACGCATCGAGGAATCTGCCCGTGTGGTTAAAAAGCTGATTCGCGAGCATAAAATCGAGATCATTGCCATCGGCAACGGCACCGCGTCTAAAGAGAGCGAGATTTTTATCGCGGGCGTACTGCGTGAAATCCCCGAGCCGGTGAAATACGCCATGGTCAGCGAAGCGGGCGCGTCTGTTTACTCCGCGTCGAAGCTGGCGGCGGATGAATTCCCCGATTTCGATGCCACACAGCGCAGCGCCGTTTCGATTGCGCGTCGGCTGCAAGATCCGCTCGCCGAGCTGGTTAAAATCGATCCCAAATCCATCGGTGTGGGGCAATATCAGCACGATATGAAACCCGCGCGGCTCGATGAGGCGCTTGCGGGCGTTATCGAGGACTGCGTCAACAGCGTGGGCGTGGATATCAACACCGCGAGCCACGCGCTGCTTTCGCATATAGCGGGTATCGGGGCGGCATCAGCGAAGAACATCGTCAAATACCGCGAAGAAAACGGGGAGTTCAACTCGCGCGCGGAGATATTGCGCGTGCCGCGGATCGGCGCGAAGGCGTTCGAGCAATGCGCGGGTTTCCTGCGTGTCTCCGGCTCAAATGAGATACTAGACAACACAGGCGTGCATCCCGAATCGTATGAACCGGCAAAGCTGCTGCTCGGCAAGTTCAGCTATACAGCCGACGATGTTCGCCAAAACAAATTGCGCGAGCTGCGTTCCAACGCCGAGCGTTTCGGCATGGCAAAGCTTGCCGAGTCACTCGGCATAGGCGAACCGACGCTTCGCGATATTATCGCCGAGCTTGAAAAACCCGGGCGCGACGTGCGTGACTCGCTGCCGCCGCCTGTACTGCGCGACGACGTTATGGACATCGCCGACCTGACACCCGGCATGGTTATGACCGGCACGGTGCGCAACGTCATCGATTTCGGCGCGTTCGTGGATATCGGAGTGCATCAGGACGGACTTGTGCATGTATCTGAGATCACGAACCGCTATATAAAACACCCCTCGGAGGTGCTTGCCGTCGGCGACGTCGTCACCGTTCGGATAAAGAGCGTGGACATACAAAAAAAGCGCATCGCGCTGACGATGAAATAACGGGGGAGGTACAGAGATGACTTCGGGGAAATAAGGTTTCCCTAAACTCCCGCAATCAAATAAATAAAGCCGCTGATGTGTTATTTTTCACATCGGCGGCTCGGTTTTTTATATAAATTTCAGAAATACAGGAGTTTTGGGGTGCTCGGTGTGCTTACACACTAACACCCCCGGCGTATTTCTGATATTTTACATGTCTACGTATTTTTCCAGCTTGGTGATAAGCTTTTCAAGACCTTTATCCCATGTCTTTGTATATTTGGCAAGCACCGAGGCAAACTTGGCGTTTTTGATATTATCATAGAACAGGTTGAGCATACCGCCCACCTGATCGCCCCAGGTAAACACGAAGTTGGTTGTGATGCTGTCATGGATAAGGTCGAGCATCGCCGCGGACTGCTCATCGCGTGAATATTTGTTCTTAAGCGCAAGGTCATAATAAACGGGCGTGACCATCGTACTCGACATTGACGCCAGCGCTTCCATTGTCGCGCCAATGGTTTCCAGGTTTGCGGGCGAAACTGTGATCGGTACACCATAAAGCGGAACGCCGTCATACTGGTTCACAACGTATTTGGGCTGCGCGTCGTCATATTTGGGCAGCGGGATTATGTAAAAGTCAGTCTCCATCGCGCGCATCTTCTCGTTTTCGGATGTGCCAAAAGTGGAGGGGAAGAACAGCAGACGATCGTCGACGAACATCGCGAGCGCCGTATTGTCATATTTATCGTTGGCAAGCAGCAGCGTAGCGTTGCCGGAGTTGAAGAACAATTCGTAAAGTTTATTGAACACATCGATGGTGTGTTCGCTGTTGACAGTAATAATTATGTTGCCTTCATTGTCGCGGTTGTTATACTGCACGCCCGACGCGAACGCCATGCCGTTGAGGACGTGACCCTGCTGCATCGCAAAGCCGAAACAGTCCTTTTCATCCGCGACGCTGTCGCCGTTCAAATCGCTGTACGCGCCGACCGATAATTCCCTGAGCTTATCGAGCGTCCACGCGCCGGAGTTGACCAGATCGTATACGGTTTGATCGCTGTAAATATCGTTCCACACCTTGGAGTTGACAAACATACAGTAAATGGTAGAGATATATCCGAGGGTAATATCGCCCGTCGACCAGTAGTTGACGTTTTTATATGCGATCTCGCTCATATACATCTGGCTCCAATACGGCTTTGTAAAGTCGACATTGGGCAGTTTGGAGAGATTTTTTAAATATCCGTTCGAGGCAAGCTGGATATCAAAACGCGCGTGACCGACGACTATGTCATACTCGTCGTCATTCGCTTTGATCATCTTATCGATTGCCGGTGCGAGGTTGTTCATACCGGTTTCTTTTTCAAGCGAAATGTCAATGCCAAGGCGCTCTTCAATCGCCTGGTTGCGTTTCCATATCGACTCGTTTATGATATCGCCAGTGTCCTGCTCGCCTTCTTTTATGTCGATCGAACGCGTGTCTTTATTTTGCTGGAATGTGATGAACCGGATCTTCTGACCGCCGAAATCCATGGTTTCCGGCAAATCGTCGGCATACAGTTTTTCTGTTCCCGGTTCGGTTTCACCCGCGGTTTCATTACCCGGTGCTTTTTTGTTGTCAGCGCACGCGAAGATGCCGAGCATAATGATGCCTGCCAGCATAGCCGCAACAATACGTTTTATTAAATTAGAACTGTTCATCTTGGCGATTCTCCTGTTAATCATTAATGCAATTAAATTATATCATAACCTTCATTTCTTGTCAACAACAATTTCTACATCTTCACCATATAAAGTGAAACACTAATTTTATGTTGTGTATATTTTTATAATTATAATAATTACTGTTGTCACTTGATTCCAGTGCCATAACTCAAAACTTCGCGTTTATTGCCGCGTTTATCACATATATCCGCCCTTGCGCAGTTCTTCCAAACCTCCGCCGTCCTCTTTGTCCTGCTCCCGCCCGGAGCGTTCCGCTATATTGGCGAATTTCCCTGTTTTAAGTTCTTCGATAATTTCATCTAAGCTGGAAGCGTCCGACTGCACCGGTTTGGTACACGGATAACAGCCCAACGAACGGTAGCGCGTACCACCGCCCTGATTAAAGTACAGCGACACGACGGGCACGCCTTCGCGTCGTATGTATTCCCACACGTCAAGCTCTGTCCAATCGAGCAGCGGATGGATGCGGACATGCGTGCCGGGCGCGAAGTCGGTTTTATACTGCCCCCAAAATTCGGGCGGCTGATCGCCGACATCCCAGTCGCTGTGCTTATCGCGCGGTGAAAAATAACGTTCCTTTGAGCGGCTGCCCTCTTCATCCGCGCGCACACCGACTATAACGCCGGTGAAGGGTTCGCGGTTTTTATCCTGCTCGTATTGCCCTGTGGCGTGATTCATACGGTAGCGCGTCCATTCGCCCGAGAGCGTGTTGCGCAGCGCGTCGGTCTTGAGCGCGCGGCAGCACTCGATGCGCGTGGCATTGCCGTCGGGGAAGGTGCGGCGGGCATCGAGCGCCTCGCGATTCTCGCCGTAGATCATATCCAGCTTCCACTCCCGCGCCAGCCTGTCGCGGTATTCGATCATCTCGGGTATTTTATAATGCGTATCAATATGCACCAGCGGGAAGGGCACATGCCCGAAAAACGCTTTTCGCGCCAGACAAAGCAGCACCGTGCTGTCCTTGCCTATCGACCAGAGCATACAAAGGTTCTTAAAATTAACATACGCCTCGCGCAGGATATGCACGCTCCGCGCTTCCAGCTTGTCAAGATAATTTTCTTCACGATTGTTTTCCATTTTATTTTATTTCTCCAATTAGCGATGTATTCGCAATAAAGTCATTTTCCGGACGGTTTATAATATAAAAGCCTTTTTCGTTTAGCGAGTTTGCGCGGTTATATGTCAGCGGCGTGCCGTCGGTCTGGCGCATTATCGCGCCCGCTTCCTCACAGACGCACTGCATGGCAGCGGTGTCCCATTCCATTGTGGGTCCGAAACGCATGTAGACATCCGCTTCGCCAACCGCTATCGCGCAGCCCTTGAGCGAGCTGCCCGCGCTGACGGTATGCGTGATTCTATTTTTATTTTGATTAATTAACTCTTCTTCTCTTGGGTCGCCGTGTGATCGGCTGCGCATAACGACAAGCCCCTCGGTGCGGTCGCTTACGCGCAGGCGCTCCCAGCCGCCGCCGGATTTTTTACGGTACGCGCCGCCGCCGCATACGGATTTGTACATTATGTCCGCAGCGGGCACATATACTACTCCTACGACAGGTTTACCCTCGAAAGCGAGCGCAATGTTGACGGTGAATTCACCGTTGCGGCTGATGAATTCCTTTGTGCCATCGAGCGGGTCGACGATGAAGCAATAACGGGAAAACAGCCGCGATTTATCGTCTGCGCTCTCCTCGGCGAGCACGGGAATGAATGGGAACCCGCCGCGCAGTTTATCGACGATAATATCGTTTGCTTTTTTATCGGCTATTGTCACCGGCGAGGTGTCGGCTTTGTATTCGATACCGAAGTTTTCGCCGCCGTACACCTCCATGATAGCATCGCCCGCCTGCAGCGCGGCGTCAAGCATCACGGAGAGATATTGCCGCTCCGCAACCTGCGCGATCACCGCGTGGACGCATTCGCCGGGGCTTAAATCCGCGGTATCGAGCATTAGCTCGGGATTCTCCGGCGCTTCATAGGGCGCCGAGATACCCGTGAAATCGGCGATCTCGCCCTTGCGCGCCCGACTATACAGCCCCTTGACATCGCGAGCCTCGCAAACCTCGAGCGGGGCGTTCACATAAATCTCGACGAAGTCGCAGCGTGGCGAGATACGCTCCCGCGCGGCTTCGCGGGCGGCGCGCGTGGGTGAAATCGCGGAAACCAGCACTATCTGACCGCTGTCGGCGAGCAGATAGGCGGCTTCGGTGATACGGCGCAGGTTCTCGGCGCGGTCGGCGGGTGAAAAGCCCAATCCGGCGTTTAAGCCCGCGCGCAGATTGTCGCCGTCGAGTATGTATGCCGAAAATCCCAGCGCCGCGAGCCGCCGCTCACACTCCGCCGCGATAGTGGATTTACCAGAACCGGACAACCCGGTGAACCACAATACCATCGGGCGCTGACCGGTCAGCGCCCGCCGCTCGTCGGTATTCAAAGATTGTCCGATCGGAAAGATGTTTTTATTCATTGAAAAAACTCCGGGTTAATATATTGTAATAATAAATAGAAAGGACTGGCTGTTACATGATTATTTACTCCAACCGTCCGGTCAACAGTCCCTCGCGCAGAGCGCGCGCCGCCGAGCGCCGCACCACATTCGCGGCGGTTATGCTGACCTTTTCGGTTATTATAACGCTTGCGACTGTCAAACGCATTATCGACCGTCCGAACGAAAGCGGTAACCTGTCGGATGTCGCGGCGCTCGCTTATGCCGCCATCGCTCCGCAGGACACCACCGACACAGTGACGGACGGCGAAACCACCGATAATACTGCATAAAGAAACGAGGGTATGGTTCTTTTAAATTTTCAGCATAGCTGAAAATTTTACAAAAGCACCGTATTATAAAATCATAAAAATATTAGTTATTTTTTGCGGTTCCAAGGGAACTTTTCCCTTGGCGGGAGCTCGAGGGCAGCGCCCTCGATCGTACTCCGCGTCCCCTTAAAAAAAAGTTGATTTTTTTATGACGGCATGGTAAAATCTTGTATGGAGAAAACAGAATAATATATTTGGAGGAAACGCATATGTTCAACCTTAACCGCCTGACCCGTCCGCTGGATTTCACACGCGCGCGGGTATCGAGCTATGACACACGCGGTGGTAACGGCGATGCTTGGCCGATAGCGCCCGGCGAAACGAAAACGCTCGCGCTGCTGGAGGGACCGGGCGTAATCAGCCATATCTGGTTTACCATCGCTTCTCCGGACAAGCATTATTTACGAAAGCTTGCTCTGCGCATCTACTGGGACGGTGAAGAAAATCCGTCGGTTACGGCGCCTGTCGGTGATTTTTTCGGGCTGGGTCATTCGGTGTCGTATACATATTCGTGCGCGCTGTTTTCGACCTCGAACAACGCGGAGGGCGGGCGCGTCGGCGATGGCGTCGCGATGAACTGCTGGGTACCCATGCCTTTCCGCAAATCGGCGCGTATCGAGATTACAAACGAGCAGGACCAGCCGGTTCATGCGTTTTATTTCTACATCGACTGGGAAAAGCATAACGCCCTGCCCGACGACACGCTTTATTTCCACGCGGCTTGGCGCCGTATGGATTACGCGGGCGAAAATGCCGAAGCCTTACCCGAAGCGGGCGGCGATCCCGCGTATGACGCCATGAAAAGCGGCTTTAACCTGACCGACAAATATAACTATCTCATCCTCGACGCTGTCGGGCGCGGGACCTATCTCGGCATGAACATGAGTGTGGACAACCTGGGCACCGACTGGTGGGGCGAGGGCGACGATATGTTCTTCATCGACCGCGGCGAATACGACGGCGCGTCGGCATGGCCGCCCGACCTGCACGGTACGGGCAGCGAGGACTATCTGTGCCACGCGTGGGGCATGCAGCACGCAAACGACCTGCACTGCGGCGAGCCGTGGTGCGAGATAAAAGAAGGCACAGAGCACCACCGGCGCGGCAAGGTCTGCGTATACCGCTATCATGTCGCCGATCCGGTGCCCTTCACAAAAAGCCTGCGCGTTACAATCGAGCACGGTCATGCAAACGATCGTAAAAACGACATATCCACCGTCGCGTATTGGTATCAGGATGAGCCGCACAAACATTTCGCGCCGCTGCCGCCCGCAAACCGGCGCCTGCCGCGGTAATTCCACCGTAATAATATTTGGCTTACACGGAATTATCGTATAGGTAAAAAACAAAACCATGGTATTATTTTGCACTGTTTACACCTGGGTTTTCGACGGAGGATTTAATGAATGTACCCCAACAGATACACCGGCATTTTTCCCGCATTGTTCACACCATTTCGGGCGGACGGTGTTATAGACGAGCACGCGACTGAGGCGCTGATCGAGATGCACCTGCGGAGCGGCGTGTCCGGCTTTTATGTCGGGGGCATCAGCGGGGAGGTGTTTCTCATGAGCGCGGAGGAGCGTATGCTTGCTCTGCGTTTATGCGCGGATATCGTGGGCGGACGCGCCACGCTGATCGCGCAGGTAGGAGATGTTTCCGAAGAAAAAGCGCTGCGGCTTGCCGTCTATGCGCGGCGCTGCTGTTATGACGCCGTATCGGCGGTGGTCCCGCTTTATTATAAATTCGGATTTGAAAATATAAAGGAATATTACCACAATATCGCCGCCGCAGCAGAGCTGCCAATGTTTATCCATTATATCGCCGCCATGCAAAGCGAAAATTTCAACCTGAATCAAATACTGGAGCTTGTTTTGCCCGATTATATAGCGGGAATAAGGTACACCTCAAACGACCTGTATATCTTCGAGCGGATCCGGGCTGCGTTTTCCAATAAAGCGGTGATGTTCGGTATGGATGAGGCGCTGATGGCGGGTCTGGCGCTCGGAGCGGACGGCGCGATCGGCACCGCATACAATTTCATGCCCGATAAGGCTGTGGGCGTTATGACGGCGATTAAAACACGCGAGCTTGCCGAGGCGCGCAGGCTCCAGGGCGAAATTAACACGGTTCTGACCTGTCTGCACGAGGTGGGGCTGTTCGAAGGGGCAAAGGCGCTCCTTGATATGATGGGTCTGGATATCGGACGCTGCCGGCGCCCGTTCGGAACGGTATCGGAAGAACATCTGCGCCTGCTGCGCGAGCAAGCCCTGCCCCTTATGAAACCCCTGCGCGGCTGACGGGGGACGGGGGACGGGGATACGGACGAACGTTGGG
>DHAH01000080.1:3256-3938 GCA_002397345.1 Clostridiales bacterium UBA4959 | reverse complement strand
ATGGTGATCATCGTCATCAGCTTCTCGATCCTCGCGGGGATTATCAGCTCGATGACGGTTAATTATTCCGCGGAAACAAAACGGGACACATTATACAATACGGCGAACTTTATAAAAATCAAGCTTGAGAACGAGATAACCGCCCTGCTTACTGCACCGGAGACAGAGAGCTCGGCAGACAATTTTAATTTCGCCGAATATGCGAATTCGCCCGAAAACAAACGCAATATAAAAAACGATATCTCCATGCTGGCGCGGTATACAAAAGATCTCGTCATAATGATAACCGACCGTGACGGCGTGCTGCTCATCACCGACGACTGCACAAGCACAAGCACCTTTCTTTCCGGCGCCATTGACGCGGGAGTGATGAAACAAATCGGCGGCGCCCAGTCATATAAAGCGGAAACGACTTTGGGCGGCATGTTCGACGAAAAATACCTTGTATACGAGGTGCCGATTATGGCGGGCGTAAACGTCACCGGACGTGTGTTCGTGTGCTCGGCGTCGGCGGCGACGGCGGATTTTGTCGAGGTGATGATCAAAACGATCATCATGGGCAGCCTGTGGGTAATGCTCGCGGCATTGATTGCCGTATATTTTATCAGCGAAAAAGTCATCGGACCGCTGAAGGACATGAGCCACGCCGCAAAAAGCTTCGCGGCGGGCAAATTTGATGTGT
>DHAH01000080.1:2790-3110 GCA_002397345.1 Clostridiales bacterium UBA4959 | reverse complement strand
CGCGGCGGGCAAATTTGATGTGCGCGTCCGCGTGGCGGGGCACGACGAGGTGGCAGAGCTTGCGGTTGCGTTCAACAATATGGCGACGTCGCTGGAGCACCTCGAGGACACGCGGCGCACTTTTCTCGGCAACGTGAGCCACGACCTGCGCACGCCGATGACGACGATAGCCGGCTTCATCGACGGTATTCTCGATGGCACAATCCCGCCCGAAAAGCACACCGAATACCTCACCCGCATATCGGGCGAGGTAAAACGGCTGAGCCGGCTGGTTATAAGTCTGCTTGACATAACGCGCATACAGGCGGGGGGACGCAAGA
>DHAH01000080.1:2045-2597 GCA_002397345.1 Clostridiales bacterium UBA4959 | reverse complement strand
TTTAATAAAACCTCGTTTGATATATGCGAAATGGCGCGCGAAATACTTATTTCTTTTGAAACGAAGATCGAGGGTAAAAAACTCGACGTGGAGTTTGACTGCGCCCCCGGAAAGCTCGTCGTTTTCGCCGACCGCGACGCCATCTATCAGGTGCTGTACAACATTTGCGACAACGCGGTGAAATTCTCGCGTGAAGGCGGCAAATACCGTATCCGCATCTTCGCGAAAGATAAAAAAGTCAGCGTTTCGGTCTATAACGAAGGGCAGGGAATACCCGAAGAAGACCTTGCGTTCGTGTTCGATCGCTTTTACAAGAGCGACCGCAGCCGCGGTTTGGATAAAACGGGTACCGGACTGGGGCTGTATATAGCTAAAACTATCATCGACGCTCACGGTGAAGAATTGAAAGTACGCAGCGTCTGGGGCGAATACTGCGAATTTATATTCACACTGTCGCGCGGGAAATAAAACGGCGGCGGACAGGGCGGGGCAGAACCCCCGCCCTACATATTTTCGAAACATATTGGCGATATAATATATTATATAAATATA
>DHAH01000080.1:1725-1934 GCA_002397345.1 Clostridiales bacterium UBA4959 | reverse complement strand
ATATAATATATTATATAAATATAGTTGCGCAAATTTTTAAAATTAATAAGATCCGGAGAAACAATGCAATTTTCTGAACTTGGTATAATCGAACCTATCATACAGGCGCTGGACGAGCAGGGCTACGTAGAACCGACGCCCATACAAGAACAAGCCATACCCCCGCTGCTCGCCGGAGCGGACATGCTGGGCTGCGCCCAGACCGGCAC
>DHAH01000080.1:0-1620 GCA_002397345.1 Clostridiales bacterium UBA4959 | reverse complement strand
TGCGCCCAGACCGGCACGGGCAAAACCGCGGCGTTTTCTATTCCGATCCTGCAAAAACTCGCGGCGAAAAGCGAGAATCCCGATATCCCGCAAAATCCGAAATCACGAAATGCCATGAAACGCAAGATAAAAGCCCTTGTCGTCGCGCCGACGAGAGAGCTTGCCATACAGATACGCGAATGCTTCGACGCATACGGCACACATCTGAACCTTAAAACGCTGGTTATATTCGGCGGAGTGGGTCAGGGCGAACAGACAAAAGGGCTGGAGAGGGGCGTCGATATACTCGTCGCGACACCCGGTCGGCTGCTCGACCTCATGGGTCAGGGCTTCATCAATTTAAACGAAGTGGAATTTTTCGTGTTGGACGAAGCAGACCGCATGCTCGACATGGGTATGTTCCCGGATGTGAAGCGCATCATTTCACATCTGCCCCGCGAGCGTCAGAACATGTTCTTCTCGGCAACAATGCCCGCCGAGATAACAAAATTAATAAACTCCATCCTGCGCGATCCCGTGAAGATCGAAATAAAACCCGAGGTAACGCCGCTTGAAGTTATCGATCAGGAGGTTTATTTTGTGGACAGCAAAAATAAAACCAACCTGCTGGTTGATTATCTTAACGGCCACGATTATGACTCTGTGCTGGTGTTCTCGCGTACCAAGCACGGCGCAAATAAAATTACGCAGGATTTGGAGAAGCGGGGTATCAAATCGGCGGCGATCCACGGCAACAAGAGCCAAAACCTCAGACAGCGCGCGCTGAGCGATTTTAAAGAACGCAAGGTCAGGATTCTTGTTGCGACCGATATAGCGGAACGCGGACTGGATATAAAAGAATTATCACACGTCATCAACTACAATCTGCCGGAGGTACCGGAGACATACGTTCACCGCATCGGGCGCACGGGCAGAGCAGGACTGGGAGGAACGGCGGTTTCGTTTTGCGACGCGTCGGAAAAACCGCTGCTGTCTGATATTGAATGGCTGATCGGACGCACCCTTCCGGAGGTTACGGATCATCCGTATCCGATGCAGAACACCGAACCTGAGGTGAAAAAAGCGCCGCCGCCGCGTTTTAAACGCTTTAAACGATAATTGTAAAGGATAAACCTTCACAGCTTAGATATAGAAATATGGAAATTAAAACAACCGTTGTCAACGGCAAAATAATTGCGTCGGTCAAAGGAGAGGGCAAGCTGCTCCGCGACGTGTCCTCTGCGCTCGATTTAATGGCTGATGTGCGGTATACCGCCGACTGCGACCGTGTCGCGCTGCCTAAATCGTCTGTCGCCGACGAATTTTTTGTGCTGAGCACAAAACTCGCGGGCGATATTTTGCAAAAATTCATCAATTATCAGATGAAGCTTGCTATCTATGGCGACTTTTCGGCATATACAAGCAAGCCGCTGCGCGATTTTATTTATGAGAGCAATAACGGACGCGACATTTTCTTCGTTCTAACCGAAGAAGAAGCGATAAAAAGGCTTGCGGAGTCCTGATGGCACAAACAAACGGCATTATAACCTCGGTTTCGGGCGGTTTATATCAAATCGCGTGTGACGACGGCGTTATCCGCCGCTGTCCCGCAAGGGGCGTGTTCCGGTACGAGGGCATCAC
>DHAH01000045.1:11152-12230 GCA_002397345.1 Clostridiales bacterium UBA4959 | reverse complement strand
CTTTCAATTGGACTTTGTCTTCAATCAGAGCGGTGGGATTACTCCCACCGCCTTTATTTTACAATAAATAGTTGTATTCATAATAATTACGGCGTATAATATTGTCATGCAAATCACCGAATACACAATAAAAACCGGCATCGCCGCCCCGCTTTGCGTCGCCGTCGCAGCCGACCTGCACGACAAGCCATACGCGAGCGTTTTAAACGAGCTGTTCCGGACTAAGCCCGATATTATCGCCATACCCGGCGATTTGATGTCAGCGCCGGACAACGCCGTCCGCGCGCTGGATTTTCTCACCGAAGCCGCAAAGCTCGCGCCGGTATTTTATTCGCCCGGCAACCATGAACATATCCGCAAATACGATAACGACAGGCACGGCGCGTCGCTTATTACACGAACCGGCGCGGTGCTGCTTGACAATTCATCGGTTGTTTATAATAATATCTACATCGGCGGTCTGTCCTCGGGCTTTATGGGTCGTCGCCGTTACGGCGTCGAAAAAACACCCCCGCCCGACCTGCGTTGGCTGGAGCGTTTTTCCGCTTTTCAAGGATTCAAGCTGCTGCTCTGCCATCATCCCGAATACTACCCCGTTTATATTAAGCCGCTCGATATTGATATCATCCTGTCCGGTCACGCACACGGCGGTCAATGGCGTTTATTCGGACGGGGTGTGTTCGCGCCCGGACAGGGATTATTCCCCGCTCTGACCTCGGGCGTTTATGATAACCGGCTGGTCGTCAGCCGCGGACTCGCCAACACCGCGGGCGTCCCGCGTATATTTAATCCCACGGAACTGGTGATTGTGAAGCTAATACCGCAGTCGCGGGAGTAGCCTTTGGTCGCCCGCAAACGCCGGTTCGCGAATAAAATTTGATTTATTCACTAAAATATGTTATAATGAGCGCAGCGAATTTAAACATAAGTTTCCTAATACAATAAATCCGAAACTTGTATTATAATGAGCGCAGCGAATTCAAACATAAGTTTCCTATTACAACAAATCCGAAACTTGTGTTATAATGAGCGCAGCGAATTCAAACATAAGTTTACTATTACAACAAATCCGAAACTT
>DHAH01000045.1:7955-10951 GCA_002397345.1 Clostridiales bacterium UBA4959 | reverse complement strand
CGAATTCAAACACAAGTTTCCTAATACAATAAATCCGAAACTTGTATTATACTACCACCATCGGAAGCAAAAAACGGAGGAATTAGCAAGATGAATATCGCGATCTTCGTAGACGTATACTTTCCGCATATAAACGGAGTGGTAACGCACGTCGCCATGCTGCGTGAAAGTCTTATCAAACGAGGACATAACGTACTGATTGTTACCGCCGACCCGCGGCTGCGCCATCACATCATGCGCGATGGGATTTTATCCTGCCCGGCGATACGGTTGAAAAAAATATACGGTTTCGGACTTGCTTCCCCGGTCAGTTTCCGGCGCATGACGGCGTTAAAGGAGTTTAAACCCGACATCATCCATGTCCACGACGAATTTCCCGTTGCGATGTTCGGCGTTTCCGCCGCGCGGAAGCTCGATGTGCCTCTTGTCTATACATTGCATACCATGTATGACGAATATTTCCATTACGCTGTGTCAAAAAAAATGATTCCCGTCGCCAAAGAGGCATTTTACAGATATATACACATTTTTGCGGGTCACGCCGATGTTCTGCTCAGCCCGTCTGCTAAAGCGATCGATTTTTTTAAAGAATGCTCGATAAAAAAGCCGATCGAAATTATACCCAACTCCATCGATACCGACACCTTCGACCCGGACAAGTTTCCATTTGAAACCGTTAAAAAAAAGCGTGCGATCTTAGGGCTTGCCGACAGTGATTTCGCCGGAATTTTTGTCGGACGGCTGGGTAAAGAAAAGTCGGTCGATTATCTGATTGAAACATGGTCGGAAAATTTCCGCGACGAGCCGTGGCAAAAGCTCATCGTCGTCGGCGACGGACCCGAGCGCGAGCCGCTCATCGAGCTGGCGGCAAAACTGGGCGTCTCCGACCGCGTAATTTTTGTCGGGCGCGTCGACCATGCCGATATACCGCTTTATTTCGCCGCGAGCAATTATTTTATCACCGCGTCGCTGACTGAAATGATGTCCATCTCCATGCTCGAAGCCATGTCGATGGGTCTGCCCGCCATTATCCGGTTTGACCCGGTCAACAAACAGCAGGTCGAGGAGGGTGTGACCGGATACATCTTCCGCGATAAGCAGCAGATGTGCGACGTAATCCACAGTCTGTCGCAATATTCGCCCACCCGGCTCGATGACATGCATCGCCGCGTCCGTGAAGCGACGATGCACGCGGGCAGCGACCGCAATGTCGACCTTATGCTCTCACTTTATGAAAAAGCAAAAGAAAACCATGCTGCGCGGGTAAGAAAATATTAATAAAAACGGAGATACGGGGGATTTGGGGGCATAAGATGCCCCCAAATCCCCGCAATGATGAATAAATAATTAATATCAATTCTTCTTTATTATAAAACCGAGCCGCCCATATTTATTATGATGAGCAGCTCGGTTTTATTGTATAATATCTTTAAAATTAAATTAACCTGTGATACCGTATTTGACTTTAAGATAATTCATTATCGCCGTCACATCTGTATCGCTCGGATTTATCACAACGAGCGTCTCCGCGATGTCGACGTCCATACCGTTTGCGGAGTTATCACTGCCCATATAGAAAGTTACCGGGTTTGCCGGCAATGCCGCGCTGGCATGTTGTATCAGCCAGCCGTCGCTGATTTCGCCGTTTTCGTCGGGAGCATAGCTCAATATCGGGCCGCTCGGTGCTGTGTGGAAATATGTTCCGGGTTTACCGTTTGTATTGCGCGCGACGGCAAAAACATGCGCCGTTTGACCGGCGTTAAATGTATACGCCTGAGTTTTTGAATAATTACCCGCCGTGTAGCGCATATACCGCGACATATATTCGACTGCGGCATATGCGCCGGCGGTATTGCTGCCCGCGGTGTTAAGATAAACCTTTCCGATGTGTGAAAGGGTTATGGTCGTGCCTTTATACGCCAGTTCGCTCGGGATTGGCGACAATACAAGCGTATCGTTTACGATATCGTTTATCATGTATCCGTCATTATAAGAGAGCAGCGACGGATCGAACAGCGCGAAATATGTCCCCGTCTCAAGCGTGGGGAGCGGGCTGACATATATATAGTTGCTGCACACCGAATCGCCCATATAGCCTTGCTTGCTGCCGGGCGTCGCCAGACACGCTATTATGCCGCCTTTATACTGCGCAAGGTTTGAAAGACTTAATTCCTCTTCGCCGCTTAAGAAGAAGAAGTTGATCGGGCAGCCCGGCACTACGTTGCCTTCGCTTTTAACCGTTTCGCCTTTAAGCGGAAGCACATGATAAACACTTCTTGTGGCATACCATTGGTACATGAACCTTTTAAAATTTTCGGTCACCGACAGCGGAATAGGCTCTTTTATAACCGCGGAGGAGGTGCTGTCCGCGAAATAGACGGCGTCGACTTCGGCGTTGTTCGCCTTTATTGTCACCGATGCGATCTGCGGGATGGCGGGCGTCCCGCGGTAAGTGTTGGCGATACCGCGTGAAAGCGCGATTACGGTAGCTCCCTTGTCGTCCTTGACCTCCGCCGATACCTTGTATACTGTTATCTGACGGCCGAATAGCGTCACACTCGATTGCTCGGTATTCGCCTCCAGCCACTCGGTATTGTTTCCGCGTATATATTTACGCGCTTCGCTATATTTTTCTTCGACAATCTGCTGGACCTTGTTGAGCGATTTCGTCAATTCATTGGACTGTGTCCTCACGGTTTGCCAATACGCCATGAATACGGCTACAAAAGTCGCGAGCAGCGCTACAAGCACTATCGAAACCAGCACTTCGACAAGCGAAAAGCCCTTTTTATCTTTAAACCGCGCGATTTTTAACCTTTTCATGTTCTCGGTCCGTCAAGCAGCCACGCCGAGGTGGTGATGTCAGCCGCCAGCGTCGCTACGCAGTCGACGAACGCCGCTTCATCGTTAATGGAGTAGGAATAATTCTCCGTATAGTTTGTGGATGTTTTAAACGCGTCCATGATGGCTTTGGACTGCTCGTCGCTGCCGTCATA
>DHAH01000045.1:6924-7809 GCA_002397345.1 Clostridiales bacterium UBA4959 | reverse complement strand
GCCGTCATAGCTGCTGATATTAAGTAATTTCACCACCGGCATAGCAAACGACGCCGTTTTAATTTTTTCGGCACAAAACTCCATAAATTGCTGTGCAAAGTTAATATACTTGCCATCCGCGTTTTTAACGAATTTATTAAGCTGGTCGGCTGTCGGTGCGGTATATGTAAACGAATATGAATATGTAGTTTTAGCTATCTTTTGGTTAAATGAATATGTTTTGCTGTCGTTGAACGAATGCAGTTTTGAATCTTTATTGGGCAGAAAGAATAATTTAGTAGAATCCTGACAATACACAACGCATTCCGGTTTGCCGTTCGTGTTCGACTCATTCCAATAAAAACGACTGCAATCTTTAAGCGTGATAAATGTATTGGGATCAAGCAGTGTGATTTTCCCCGATGTAACCTTACTATTATATTTGTTAGCCTCGGTGTTATAGGCGTCTACCTGTGTTTTAAGCTCTGTCGGCATTGCAATCGAGCCGCCGTTCATAAAACCGTCGGTGACAATTATAAGGTAGTTTGACGCACCTTCGTTCAATTTGTTTTCTTCGAGATATTTAAACTGCGAATACGCGACCCGGATGCCGTCGCCCAGATTTGTGCCGCCGCCTGTTTTTCTATCAAGACCATTTATATAGGTATATAAATCACTTTTTGACGCTTTTACATTAACGGGCATTTTAGCGTTTGTTCCATAATTTGAGAACTGCACAAACCCTATGTATACTCTTTCGTAACCCTCGAATTGTTTTACAAAGCTTGTAACATTTTCTTGAAGCGCCTTAATTCTTGTCTTGCTGCTTTTGGAGCTGATCATATAGTCCATACTGCCGGACAAGTCGAGTACAAATATGATGTTCGCGCACGGTTCGCCTTTTTT
>DHAH01000045.1:0-6781 GCA_002397345.1 Clostridiales bacterium UBA4959 | reverse complement strand
GTTCGCCTTTTTTCACCGATACATTAAAGCCGTCCTCGTGGAAGGCTATAGCCGTGGCGGGATCGCCCGCCGAACCTTGATACACCGCCTGCAGCATGTTGATGCCGTTGAGCATTGTTTCAAGGTTGATATCGGTGCCCTGACCGACGATATTGCCCGATTTATCGTGATAAGTCACTTTTAAAGAATATTTTATAGAGTCGGATATGACATTCGAGCTGTTTTCGTCGTTGGTCGTGTTGAAAACAAGTTCATATTTGGTTGAATAATTCAGTTTTTCATTGAAATGCTCATAATCAAATATTGTGCGGATAAAATAACCGTCACTGTTTTTAATCATCTCCTGATCGGAAGAAAGTGAAGCGGTTATCGCCGCTTCGTCTGCACCGCCCGCCGGTCCTATGTATTTTATATACACCAGCGCGGTTGTTTTAAAATTATCGCCCAGCGTTTCAGCGGCGGTTTTACCCTCTTTTTCCTCGATCAGCGCCTGTGGGATCTTCACGTTCTGCATAACGCCCAAATAGCTCCAGCTTTCTGTCAGGTTATCTTCAGTGAAGCTCGAGCGGGGGATGGTAAACAACGCGTTTGTATATTTGATAGCGTTGTTTATCATTTCGGCGGTATAGCGGGTCTGAACCTCTTGGCTGTTAAAATAGCCCGTCAGACTTGAAATTGAACCGGCGGAAAAGAAGAGGCGCGCGCAAATGACAAGCACAAGAGCGGAAAGCGCCAGCGTGATGAGAAGCTCCACAAGCGTAAAACCCTTTTGGTTTAACACTCGTCTGTTTTTTAGCGGTTTATTTGGTTTGTTCATTGTAATTCGCACCATCCGACGGTTAGGTTACCTGACCCACCATGTCGCTCGTTATCGCGTCAAACGCGCGTACGCTGGGGTCGCTTATTAGTATCTTCATCTCATAATACATCTCGTATGTATATTTTTTATCGGCGTCGTTGACGTCGCCTACGTTGACCCTGTAGTCCGGAATCACGGTTGTTATATAAATTACTACCCAATCTTCGTTCAGCTCGCTGTCCTTTTCGACTGCAAGCTTTATTCTGCTAAGGCTGTTTGTATCAGCATAGTTTATAACGTCTGTTTTTGTAAACGCGTAACGCTCCGCGCCGGTTTTAGCGTTAATTTCGTCAAGAAGCCTCAACCCGTTTGTTTCATCCGTTTTAAGCAGCGCCGCGACCGCGATGTCCGCCGTTTCCATTGTCACATAATATGCCCGTGTGTTAAGCTGCTGCGTTACCACGCCGTTGTAATTCTGCCTTGACAGCACCAGCAGCGACGCGATCGTAATCATCACCGACGCAAAAAGGAAAAGGACGAAAACCAGTATACTGCCCCTTTTTTCTTTTAATAGGTTTTTAGATAGACCCGTTTCCGCCGCCTCCTTTTGTGAATTGTTTCTATATGTATAAAGATGTTATTTTGTTTACGGCGTGGGTGTGTTCACTGTTCCTCTTTGATAGACAAGCTCTTCTTCTTTAAATTTGGAGGTCAGTTTAAATCCCTTGCCGTTTTCATCGCAGACAAGATTATATTTTGCGCCCTTCGGATTGTCAGAATAACCGTCGGGAGAGCCGTCGAGTTTTATTTCTTTGCCGCTGTCGTTTATTAAATAGTTGTTGTCGGTCAGGTCGGTTATCTTGCGGGGGAATTCGCCGTTGTGAGCCGATATGTACATATTGATCGCCGACACTATTATCGAGTGGTTCGCTTCAAACGCTTTCATATTGGAGTTATCGGTGATCCCGTTATACACCGGTATGGCGATGGCGAGCAGGATGCCGAGTATAGCGACGGCGACGAGCAGTTCAACAAGCGTAAACCCCTTCCGGGTTAACGCTCCGGGATATCCCCGATTTTTTTTCATAAGCATCTTACATCCTATCCGGACATTTATAATGATAATTATAGCATGCAAGAAAATTATTGTCAATCACGCATCAGCTTTAAATTTAGGAAAGACCGTTATTATGAACTTCCCGTCGTCTGTGTTATACCGCAGCGACATACAATTCATCCCGGCGGCGGCGCCGTCAGCAGCGCTTTCGACCCTGTCGAGCACCTCGAAAATCTCACCGTCGGTAAAAAGGCGTTTCTGCGCTTCATCATAAGCGGCGCGCGAGGTAAATTTTACGGTGGCGCTGGACAATCCCCGCCCAACTGAGAAGTTAAAGATCTCCGCAAGCCGTTCTTTATTATATTCATCCGCGGTTAAATCGTTATAAACATAATAATTAAACGCTGTCGCGCCGCATTCGGGCAGCGATAACTCCTTATCGGGAGTGTGATCCAAAAGCAGATCATCGGTAGTCATGCAGAAATAATTATAATTCACGCCCGTCCCGCCGGAAGAATGCGGCGACGCCCATGTGGTGTCGATATAATAATATTCGCCGTCGAGCTTCACCAAATTCCATGAATGGCTGCCGCCCGCCGCTGTGCCTGTGACATATGCGCACTCGATCCCGAGCCTGTGGAGCAGCAGTTGCGTCGCTCTTGAAAAGCCCGCGCAGACAGCCAGCCGGTTAATGAAATAGCCTTCTATCGTACCGCTCAGGTCGGTGGACTCGTCGATTTTATTATTACTGATTTTACGCGCCGATACGGTGTCATACTCGGCCGAGACCGCGACATAATCGTACACGGCGAGCATCTTTTCATAATCGGAGGCATCGGGATCTATGCCCGCCAAAAATTCCGCGACAATTTTTTCAAGCTTTTCTTTAATTACCGCGGCTTCGGTGCGCGTATATCTGAAATTAGGCGTAAATTTGGTGTAATATCGCTCGCCGCCCGTCTCATAACCGCTGATTGTCCAGTCGCCGCTCAGCCAAAAGCACTCCGGATAATCGCCCGTAAAAGTGATAAACACCTTCTTGAATATATCTTCGCCGTTTCCGTCGGCGCTGATCCACGGGTCGAAATTAAAAACCGCTTTTTTTATACGTATGTACAGCGCCCGCTCTGCTTCACTGAGTTGCGTATAGCCATAACGCAGCGGAAATTCTTCGCGCTCCGCCGGATCGGACGCGGTCGGCTTATTTTCCGACAATGCCATATTGCTGGAGGAAAAATCCCAAATTAACGTGCTGTCGCGTGTGCAAGCTCCCAGCGCGGTGATAGCAGTAGTCACGAGCGCGATAATTTCAATATAAAATACCGGTTTGCGCATTTAAACCTCCGCCGCCTGCTATTATTTGTTGATTTGATTATACCACGGCTTCCGTTATTTGTCAATTGCCGCGCACATGCGACGTATTCACATATAAAGAACGGACGGATATATAATCCGCCCTAAAATATATGTTGTATTTCAACTATGCAACGTTATAAAATCAAGAATATTTTTATCGTCAATATTACCTTCAGCAAGCTCAAGCCCGATTTTTACAAGCTCGGTATCTGAACAAACAAGTTTTATACCATTGACTTCCATGAATGTAATCATAGCAAGTATACCGATTCTTTTATTCCCATCTACAAATGGATGATTTTTTATTAACCCATGTGCCAATCTTGCAGCTTTGCTTTTTATAGTAGGAAAATTAGAAACACCGTCAAAAGTAATAAATGGGGCTTCAAGAGCTGACTCAAGTAAGCCCATATCTCTAATACCATCCAATCCGCCACTGTATTTTATCAGCATCTTATGCAAGGTTATTATTTGTTGTTTTGTCAGCTTTATCATTTTGCTAGTTCTTTAAATGCTGCTAAATGACGCTTAATAATGCTTTCACCGATTTCCTGTACAGTTGCGTCATCAGCAAATTCTTCGTTCTGAAATTGACTATATTCTAAAATTACATATCGCGGCGTATTGTTTTTTAAAATTATAGCCGCACCGTTTTTATCAACAAGTCTTGCGACCCGCGAAAAGTTTTGGTTAGCTTCAGTTATAGAAACTATATTATTGGTATTTATTTGCATTCTTGATTCCTCCTAAAACTTTGTTTGTTATATTATACTCTATTATTAGGATAAATACAACCTACTTTATAAAATAAAACAAAAACATCGGGCGACCCGCGTTTGCAAACGCTGTCGCCCGACAGGCACATATCCAACAATAAAATGCACCGTTTATATTAAAATTATTACTGCAGGGTATGAGGGGAGCTGGTATCCCCACCACATGTAACCCTGTATCTCCGTTCTCCGGATTATTCTTTTTCCTTCTCTGCTTCAAGCTTGGCTTCGGCGATGATCTTCTGTGCCGATATTGCCGGGCACTCCTCGTAACGTGTGAAATAGAAGGTGTACCAGCCCTTGCCCTGCGACATGGCGCGCAGCGCAATGGTATATTCGAGCATTTCCGCTTTCGGCGCTTCGGCTTCGACCACCTGATAGCCTTTCTTGCCCTCATACGCCGTCATACCCAGCACCCTGCCCCTGCGCTTGTTAAGATCGCCGATAACATCGCCGACCATCGAGTCGGGCACGTAAACCTTCAAATCGCCGATAGGCTCGAGTATCACGGGGTTGGCGCGGGGCAGCCCGTCCTTATAAGCAAGGTTTGCCGCGAGTTTGAACGCCATTTCCGAGCTGTCGACATCGTGATAGCTGCCGTCATACAGATCGGCGGCGAGATAAACAACCGGGAACCCGGCGAGCACGCCCTTTTGAACGGCTTCATGAAGTCCTTTTTCAACCGCGGGGAAGAAACCCTTCGGCACAGAACCGCCGACGACCGATTCGGTAAATGTCAGCCCCTCCGTTTCGCCGGGCGAGAAGGTGATGCGCACATGACCGAACTGACCGTGTCCGCCTGTCTGCTTTTTGTGCTTGCCTTCCGCCTGTACCGATTTCTTTATCGTCTCGCGGTAGGCAATCTTCGGCAGCTTTAAATCGACGCTGATATTATAGCGCGATTTGAGTTTTGAAGAAAACACATCAAGATGTATATCGCCTAAACCCGAAATTAAAAGCTGCTTGGTTTCGGCGTTGTTCTCAAACTTTATTGTATAATCTTCTTCCAGCAGACGCGTAATGCCGGTGGAGATCTTGTCCTCGTCGCCTTTCGCCTTCGGCGTGACCGCCATAGTCAAAAACGGTTCGGGATATACGATTTTCGTGTAATAATCGTCAGAGTGCGAAGCGGTCAGCGTGTCGTTTGTGTTGGTATTCACCAGCTTGGCGGTGACACCGATGTCGCCACAGCACAAAGCTTCGACCTCGGTTTGCTTCTTGCCGCGTATGGTGGTAATTTTAGCGAATTTTTCGCTCACGCCTGTGCTAATATTACGTAATGTCAAATCGTTTGTCAGCGTGCCGCTCATTACCTTAAAAAACGACATCTTTCCGACAAAGGGGTCGGCGACGGTTTTAAACACAAACACCGAAGTCGGTCCGTTTTCATCGATTTTAATTTCTTTGACCTCTCCGTCATGCACGACCTTCTCGCTGCCGCGCGCGGTGAACGTCGGGAAGGAATCGACAATGATGTTAAGGAGCTGCTCGATGCACCACAGGTTAACCGCCGAGCCGCAGATGACGGGCGCGACGGAGTGGCTGGCGATACCGGTGCGGATCGCTGCCGTTATCTCTTCGGGAGTAATTTCTTCCTCGGCGAAGAATTTTTCCATCAGCTCCTCGCTGGTTTCGGCGACAGCCTCGAGCAGCATGGCACGGTATTCGGTCGCCTCAGATTCATACTCGGCGGGTATTTCCGATTCGGTGCGGTGACCGTTTTTATCGAATGTATACATCGTGCGTTTGCCGAGATGAATGAAGCCCTTTGTCACATGATTTTCTGTTATCGGGATGAGCATAGGGCAAACCGAGATTCCGAATGTCTGTTTCAGCTCGCTTAATACATTGCCGAAATGCGCGTCGGGATCGTCTGTTTTATTTATAAAGAAGGCGCGGGGGATCCCTGCGTCGACCGCGTAGTCCCACGCGAGCTCGGTGCCGACCTCTACGCCAGCTTTCGCGTCGACGGCGATGATGGCACTGTCTGCGACGCGCACTGCCTGATATACCTCACCCACAAAATCGAGGTAGCCGGGCGCGTCGATAAAGTTGATCTTAACATTTTTCCACATAACCGGCGCTATGGCGGCGGAAAGTGAATAACCGCGTTTAATTTCCTCCGGGTCGCTGTCGCAGACGGTGTTGCCGTCGGACGGCTTACCCACGCGGTCAACGGCTTTGGTTACATAAAGCGCCGCTTCCGCCAGCGAGGTCTTACCCGAGCCGCTGTGCCCGAGCATGCATACGTTCCTGATCTTGTCTGTCGTGATTTTTTCCATGTGCGTTTTTTCCTTACTCCTTATTTATATCGACTTGTTTATATCGATTAACGGGACGTCACCGCCAAACGGAGCATGACGGAAGGGGCCGTCCCCTATAATTTCACACTCTCCCGTGCGGGGAAGCAATTAATAATTCGGTATCACGTGCAAACGCCAATAGTGTTATTGTACATCATCTACAAACTTTTTTCAAGAGCTTTTTGAAATTTTTACACCCGTGTTTTAAATTTTACACACATGTATTAGATATTTTTACATTTACCTGTCGGTTAAGGGCGGTGCGCCATTAAATCGTCGCGCATGGCGATAACCGCCGCGCGTGTGTGGTCCGCGAAATCGCGCCCATCGCTTTTACCTTGTTTATAAGCACACATCAGTCCGCGCGAGGAGTTGACGATCACGCCGCCGCCGTTTTTATCATACGCGGGTGCGATGTCCTCCGCCCGCCCGCCCTGAGCGCCGTAACCGGGGATGAGGAACATCGTGTCGGGCAGCGCCGCGCGCAGCTCGG
>DHAH01000082.1:6178-6865 GCA_002397345.1 Clostridiales bacterium UBA4959 | reverse complement strand
GTAATGCCTGTCATCGGCTGGAACCAGTGGGTATAATGCGTCGCGCCATGCTCGACAGCCCAATCCTTCATGGCGTTTGCGACCATGTTTGCCAGCTCGAGGTTTAAATCTCTGCCTACTTGAATCGTCTTGATCAGAGATTTATATGTATCGGCGGGCAGGCGCGACTTCATCATTGTGGGACCGAACACCAGAGAGCCGAAATATTCGGGGATATTTTTCACTGCGGAATCCTCCAAGTATAAACTAACGTTTCAAAAAGATTATTTGTGATATCGTTGCATGACATTTAATACAGCGCCGCAGATAAAAAAATCTTGCGACGCTGGGGTTGTTATCATATATAATTATATACTAACGCATATTTTTTGTCAATAGATTGTTTTGTTAATGCAGGTATCCATTAATCAAGTCTGCAAAATTGCCAGTAATATTTATTAAATAAGCTATAATGACTGTGCATAATGCATTATTTAAAAAATGTTCTTGCGAGCCCTTGACAAACTGAATGAGCTGTGATATAATCTTTCGGATATGAAAAAGAAAAATTATTTTAAAGATGAAAATCAGAATAAAATCGGCGTTCATTCGTGGGTTATTTAACCGTTCGAATGGGCGCCGTATTTTTTCGCGCAGCTAAGCGGGGTGCTATGAAAAAAGTTACGTTTTATAAAACGTAACTTTTTT
>DHAH01000082.1:5618-6090 GCA_002397345.1 Clostridiales bacterium UBA4959 | reverse complement strand
AAAAAAGTTACGTTTTATAAAACTTTATGAGCAATAAATCCATTTTAAAACACGCCGGAGTATGTTATAATTAATTCGGCGAATCATAATGCAAGTAAATAACAATTCTAAATCCGGGGGAAAATATATATATGAAAGCCCATTTTGACGAAAAGCCGCGCGAGGAATGCGCCGTGTTCGGCGTCAGTACGCAGGGCGGAGAAGCGGCGGGGATTACATACAACGCCCTGCTGGCGCTTCAGCATCGCGGACAGGAGGGCAGCGGCATCGCCGTCACTGTCGATAACCAGATCGTTTGCCAAAAAGGCGCGGGTCTTGCCGGCGACGTGTTCGGCGGCGGCGCGCTGGGACAGCTTCCGAAAAGCACGTCGGCGCTGGGACACAACCGTTATTCGACCGCCGGCGGCGGCTCGGAGTGCAATGTGCAGCCTTTTGTAACCGAATATCTCACCGGGCGGCTCGCCTCCGCGCA
>DHAH01000082.1:5178-5467 GCA_002397345.1 Clostridiales bacterium UBA4959 | reverse complement strand
TACAACGGCAATATCACCAACGCGGAGGAGCTGCGCGAGCGGCTCCGCGGGCTTGGTATCCGCTTCGAGGCGACAAGCGACAGCGAGGTGATTTCAGCGCTCGTCGCGTATTACACCGTGACGCTGGGCAATATAAAAAGCGGCGTGAAAAAGGCAGTATCCGAGTTGCGCGGCGCGTTTTCGCTTGTTATCCTGTGCGGTGACGGTAAAATCGTCGCCGTGCGCGACGCCGACGGCTTCCGGCCCCTGTGTATCGGGGTCAGCGACTCGGGCGCGGCGGTCGCGTCGG
>DHAH01000082.1:460-5048 GCA_002397345.1 Clostridiales bacterium UBA4959 | reverse complement strand
CTGCGCGCTCGACGCGATCGGTTATAAATTCCTGCGCGATGTCGAGCCCGGCGAGATGGTCATGCTCGAAAACGGCGTGCTTGCCGCCGCCGAAAGTGCTCTGGACAAGCGCAGCGCGGGCAACGGATTGTGCATATTCGAATATGTGTACTTTGCGCGCCCCGACTCTGTCATCGACGGCGTGTCGGTATATGAATCGCGCTTTAACATGGGGCGCACGCTGGCTAAAGAGCATCCGGTTAACGCCGACGTCGTCTGCGGCGTGCCCGATTCCGGGCTTGAAGCCGCGGCGGGGTTCGCGGCGGAGAGCGGTCTGCCGCTGGTGAGCGGATTTGTCAAAAACCGTTATCTGGGACGCAGCTTCATCTATCCCACGCAAGCGGAGCGTCAGAGCGTAGTCAGGCTGAAACTCAACCCGCTGAAGGCAAACGTCGCGGGAAAGCGCGTCGTCATGGTCGACGACTCGATAGTGCGGGGTACCACAAGCGAAATGATCGTTACGGCGATGCGCGACGCCGGGGCGAAAGAGGTGCACCTCCGCATTTCCGCTCCGCCTTTTATACACATCTGTAATTTCGGTACGGACATAGGCAGCGAGGACGCGCTGATCGCCAACCACATGACGGTGGACGAAATCCGCGCTAAGCTCGGGGTGGACAGCCTCGGTTATATCAGCGTGGACGGGCTTGTCGGGGCCTGCGGCAAGCCGTGGAATTACTTCTGCAAGCAGTGCTTCACAAATGACTGCGGTGAAAAATAATTTGGGAGTAGATATGTTAAATATAAAACGGACTAAAGCATATTTAATACTTGAGGACGGGCAGTGTTTCGAGGGCTATTCTTTCGGCGCGGAGGGCGAGGCGACAGGAGAGGTGGTATTCACCACCGCGATGACGGGCTATAACGAAACGCTGACCGACAAGAGCTTTTATGGGCAGATAATAATACAAACCTTTCCTATGATAGGCAACTACGGCGTTATACCCGAGGATTTCGAGGGCGGTAAAATCTACGCGTCGGGTTATGTGGTCGGTGAATATTGCAGTGCGCCGTCAAACTTCCGCTGCGGCGGTACCGTGGACGCGCTGCTGCGCGAGCAGGGTATACCCGGCATATACGGCGTAGATACCAGACGGCTGACAAAACTGCTCCGTACGCGCGGCACGATGACGGGACGCATCAGCCTTTCGCCGGTATGGAGCAGCGAGATCGCCGCATACAGCATGACCGACGCGGTGAAAAATGTGTCGGTAAAAGAAATTATCCCCGGCAAAACAGATGGTTCCTGCCGTGTCGCGATGCTCGATTTCGGATATAAAGAAAACATTATCCGTGAACTGGAAAAACGCGGCTGTCAGATAACGCTGTTCCCGTATGACACCGCCGCAGAGGACATAATCGGGTTTAAGCCTGACGGTCTTATGCTGTCAAACGGACCGGGCGACCCGTCGGTGAACACTGTGCCGGTTGCAAATCTGCGTAAGCTGCTCGAAACGGGTATCCCGATATTCGGCATCTGTCTGGGACATCAGCTTTTAGCGCTGGCGGCGGGCTTTAAATCGGAGAAGCTGAAATTCGGTCACCGCGGTGAAAATCAGCCGGCGAAAGATACGGCAACGGGCAGAACATATATCACCTCGCAAAACCACGGCTACGCGATTGTAAATGACAGCGTTGACCCGTCTGCTGCCGGGCTTCGCTTCATCAATATGAACGACGGCACATGCGAGGGACTGGAATACAAGCGCGCTAACGCCTTTACGGTGCAGTTCCATCCGCAGGGGTGCGGCGGTCCGCGCGACACCGCGTTTTTGTTCGATGAATTTGTAAAACGCATGGGAGAGTATAAGTTTGAAAACCATGAATAATAAAATGCAAAACGCGAAGCGTGTAATACGAGACTACGCGGTTTTAATTACAACTTTATACAGTGAAGGAGCGTGGTCATTAAATGCCGAGAGATAATACAATCCAAAAAGTAATGCTGATCGGCTCGGGTCCGATCGCGATAGGGCAGGCGGCGGAGTTCGACTACGCGGGCACACAGGCGTGCCGTGTATTGCGCGAAGAGGGCGCCGAGATAGTGCTTGTCAACTCCAACCCCGCGACGATAATGACGGACAGCGTCATGGCGGATAAAATCTACATCGAGCCGCTGACACTGACAACCGTGCGCCGTATAATCGAAAAAGAGCGTCCGGACAGCATCCTGTCAGGGCTGGGCGGTCAGACGGGGCTTAACCTGTGTATGCAGCTCGCCCGTACCGGCGTACTTGAAAAATACGGCGTGCGTCTTTTGGGCAGCTCGCCCGAAACGATCGACAAAGCCGAGGACCGCAAGCTGTTCAAGGAAACGATGCAGTCGATCGGCCAGCCGTGCATCCCCTCTGTGATAACCACCGATGCAGACGGCGCGTTTGCTTTTGCGAAGGACAACGGTTATCCGGTGATAATCCGTCCCGCGTTTACACTGGGTGGTACCGGCGGCGGTATCGCGAGCGACAGCGGCGAGCTTATGGAACTTGCGGTCGGCGGGCTTGCCGCCTCACCTATCGGCCAGATTCTGGTCGAGCGCAGCGTCGCGGGCTGGAAGGAAATCGAGTTCGAGGTCATGCGCGATAAAATAGGCAACGCCGTCGCGATCTGTTCGATGGAAAATATTGACCCCGTGGGCATCCACACGGGCGACAGCATAGTCGTCGCGCCCGCGCTGACACTCGCCGACAGGGAATATCAAATGCTGCGCTCGGCGGCGCTCGATATTGTGGAAGCCCTTGGTGTAGAGGGTGGCTGCAACTGTCAGTTTGCGCTTAACCCCGACAGTTTTGAGTATGCTGTTATCGAAGTCAACCCGCGCGTGAGCCGCTCGTCGGCGCTCGCGTCGAAAGCGACGGGCTATCCGATCGCGAAGGTCGCGACGCGCGTCGCGCTGGGCTATACGCTCGACGAGATTAAAAACGCCGTCACGGGCAAAACCTGCGCGGCGTTCGAGCCGGCGATAGACTATGTAGCTGTAAAAATGCCGAAATGGCCGTTTGACAAATTTGTCTACGCCTCGCGCCTGCTGGGTACGCAGATGAAGGCAACGGGCGAGGTCATGAGCATTTCCGACACTTTTGAGGACGCTATGCTAAAGTCGATACGCGGCTCGGAGACAGGTCACAGGACGCTGGAAACGCCCGAATATGCCAATCTGACCGACAGCACGCTGCGCGAGCTGCTGCGCCGCGCGACAGACGAGCGCATTTACGTGCTGGGAGAGGCGATACGACGCGGTTATACCGACGATGAACTGTTCGGGCTGACGAAAATCGACCGGTTCTTCATTCAAAAATTTCGCAATATCGTTGCGGGCAATTATCGCACGGGCGCGCCTGTCTACCGTATGGTTGACACCTGCGCGGGCGAATTTGAAGCGCAAACGCCCTATTTTTACGCCATTCCCGGCGGCGACGGACGTTATGCCGACGAAGCGGGCGAATTTGTCGCGCGCAGCACACGCGAGCGCGTGGTGGTAATCGGCTCGGGCCCTATCCGCATAGGGCAGGGAATAGAGTTTGATTACGCCTGTGTGCGCTGTGTCGACGCGCTGAAAGAGCTGGGCTATGAAACAATCGTCATAAACAACAATCCCGAAACGGTTTCGACCGATTTTGACATATCCGACCGGTTGTACTTCGAGCCGCTGACCATTGATGACGTTATGCGCGTGCTGGAGCTGGAAAAGCCGCTCGGCGTTATCGTCGCGTTCGGCGGCGGCACCTCGGTGAAGCTCGCAAAACAGCTTGACGCGCGCGGAGTGAAAATACTCGGCACAGGCGCGGACGCCATTGACATCTGCGAGGACCGTGAGCGCTTCGACGCGCTGCTCGAGTCGCTTTCCATCAAGCGCCCGCAGGGCTGCTCGGTGATGAGCGGCGAGGAAGCGCTTGAAGCGGTGAATAAGCTGGGTTATCCCGTACTTATGCGCCCCTCGTATGTACTGGGCGGTCAGAACATGATAATCGCCTATAACGAAGATGACGTGAACGAGTATTCGCGCATCATCTTCGCGCACCGGCAGGATCGCCCGGTGCTCATCGACAAATATTTAAGCGGGCTGGAGATTGAGGCTGACGCGCTCTGCGACGGTGAAAACGTGCTGATTCCCGGCATTATGGAGCATATCGAGCGCACGGGCATCCACTCGGGCGACAGTATTGCCATTTATCCCGCGCTGCATATCAGCGAAGAAATGGCGGCAATAATTTTCGATGAAACGAAGCGGCTGTGCACCGCCCTTAACGTGCGCGGACTGGTGAACGTGCAGTATCTCGTCAACGACGGCGAGCTGTATGTTATCGAGGTCAACCCCCGCGCGAGCCGTACCGTGCCATATCTCAGCAAAGTTACGGGTATACCCATGTGCAGCATAGCCACACGCCTAAGTATGGGCGAAACGCTTGCCGACTGCGGTTACACCGACGGAATCCATCCGATCCCGCCGTATTTTGCTGTAAAAGTGCCGGTGTTCTCGTTTGAAAAGTTGTCGGGCGTGGATACGCAGCTTGGGCCGGAGATGAAATCGACCGGCGAGGTGATGGGCATC
>DHAH01000082.1:0-337 GCA_002397345.1 Clostridiales bacterium UBA4959 | reverse complement strand
ATGAAATCGACCGGCGAGGTGCTGGGTATCGGACGCGACTTGCGCGAGGCGATATTCAAAGGAATTGTCGCCGCGGGCTATAAGATGAAATACAAAGGCGGCGTCATCCTGACTGTGCGCGACAGCGATAAGAGCGAGATCGCGGCGATAGCAAAGAAATTTTATCTGATGGGCTTCAGATTGTATGCCACCGCGGGTACGGCGGTTGAAATCCGGGCGGGCGGAATGCCTGTGACGGTGCTTAATAAGATAAGCGAAAATCCGTCGGATAACCCCATGACGGCGCTGGACAGCGGCGAGATCGCATATATAGTTTCAACCTCCGCAAAAGGACGCA
>DHAH01000031.1 GCA_002397345.1 Clostridiales bacterium UBA4959 | reverse complement strand
TACACAATACATTTTACACCGTCGGCTTCGCTGTTTCAGCCGTTTCCGCAATCGTATTCTGTTTACGTTTCAAAAAAGCGCAGCACAGTGATAATTCGCACCGCGCCGTGCCGTGTAGCTTATTCTTGGATTTTATACCCCAACTATTGACATAGAGCCTTTATACTTAAATTCGATTATAAACTCGGAAAAAATCCGCGCCAAAAGCTTGAATATATGGGTTTTGACGCGGATTATTTTTCATTAGCTATTAAATTTCAGTATTATATACGACATTATAACTTCTACAGCTTTATCAAACGGGTTCGATCCGTTTAAAATAAAATCCGCGCGCCATTTGCATGGCTCGACATATTCGTCGTGGCGATAACGTACCAGATCAAGGTATACAGAAGAAATTTCATCGAACGTTAATCCGCGTTCCTTCATATTACGCCGTAGACGTCGGACAATCCTTTCGTCAGTTTTGCAGTCGATAAACAATTTCAGATCCAGCTTTTCATATATCTCCGGATCCCACAGAGCGAAAAGTCCCTCAATTATTATAATCTGATATTTGCCGCTTGTAATCGCGGTCATAAAATCGTTTTTTAAACGCGATAAATCCACGCTGGACGGCTGGTTAAAATCGGGGTAAACAATACCTGTGACAGGCGCGGCAGAACGAGGGAGCTGATCCTCAGGGTAAAAATAGCGATCCATGTGAAAAACTAATAAACTATAATTACACAGTTCTTTTTCTAAAATCCCCGAAAAAGTGGATTTTCCGCTGGCGCTACCACCGGTAATGCCAATGACGAAAGTATTATTCATTCCAGATTTCCTCCACTATAAAACTCTCGCACGAACCAAATATCGTCGGGATTCAATTTAACGCTAACTGCATCGAGCGGCGGCTGCGCACCGAATTCCAGCGAATATGAGCATAACGCTTGATATTTATAACCTTTTACTCGGTCGGTACGGTTATAACCGTATTTGCCGTCGCCGAGCAGCGGATGTCCTATCGATGCAAGATGCGCGCGGATTTGGTGCGTCCGACCGGTTAAAAGCTCGACCTCGAGCAGAGATAGCGCGTTATAACCCTGTCCTTTAGTTGCAAGCACGTTATAACGTGTTAATATCGTCTTGACCTCACCCCGGGCACCCTTTGGCGGCGTTTTGTACACGGTGACAAGATTATTATCGCCGTCCTTTGTTAAATAACCTTTTAACGTGTCGGAATTTTTATCGAAAATGCCGTGCGCGACGCACAGATACTTTTTTTGCACCTTACCGTCGTGAATTAACGCGTTCATAACGCGCAGAGCTTCGGCATTTTTTGCGGCTATAACCAACCCGGAGGTGTTGCGGTCAATACGGTTGCACAGCGCTGGCGCAAAAGATTGTTCTTTATCGGGGGCATATTCGTTCTTGCGGTATAAATATGCCTGTATATGCGCTATCAGCGTGTCGCAATCGCTGTCGGTGTCGGAATGTGATAAAACACCCGCGGGTTTATCGCAGATTATTAAGTTATCATCTTCATAAACTGGTTTTACGCGCGGGATTAATGTTTTAATAAACGACTGTTCGCCATTGTCAGCGAAGAATTCCTCCGCGATGAAGAGCTGGATCGTGTCGCCTTCTGCTAAAACCTGACCAGGCTCGGCGCGCTTACGGTTGACTTTGATTTTTTTAGTTCGGATAAATTTATATGACAGCGAGACAGGCAGAGCGCGGACAGCTTTAGATAAAAATTTATCCAGCCGCTGACCCGCGTCGTTTCGGTTGATGGTGAGAATTCTCATAATTTAAAATATTATCCCATCAGAACGCAGTTTCATTCTTATTGTTTCCGCCGCGCTCTCTATATAATCGTCTGTGACGTCCTCGGCGGGAATTTGCAGCCCGCATTCTATATCGGTGGTAATCTCACTGCCCAGCCACACAGTAAGTGTGTTTCCCGGTGACGCTGTCAGCGATATGACCTCAAGATCGCCGGCGGTCAGCTCGGCGGCGGTCACGATCAGTATCAGACCTGTGTCGAGCAGCAGATTCGCGACCTCGCCCAGTCTGCGGATGTGCTCACCGCGCTCCGGCACGACGCCCGGCGTCTTAATTTCTGCGGCGACACCGTATAATAGATTACCCATACCCATGAAATAGGCGGCGCGTCCCGCGTTGAACAGTTTACGCTCCAATTTGCGCGCTATCGCTTTTTTAGCTGTCGAACGGGCGCCTGTGATAATCACCAGCGACGGTTTTTGACCGTAGCGCTCTGCCCGGAGCAAAGGGGTAATATCGCTTTGTTCCCAGCGGAAGTTGCGGCGCAGTACAAAATCACGCGTCACCGAATTTTCATCGTTAAGCGCCTCGGTGATGATTCCGCCGCCTGCGATTTCGTAATCGTCAACGACAACGAAGCGTCCGGTCGTTTCCGCTTGCGATGCGATGTCAAACGCGACGGGTCGTACGCAGCAGATAACGCATTCGCCGATGTCATTGCGGTCGACGCCGGACTTAACGCTCCGCTCGAGCGTCGATGCGTCGAGCACGCTGATAATCTGCTCGACAGCGGCTTCAACCTTGGCGGTTCCGAGCTTGATGAAGTATTTTTTTTCGGTTATAAGCGGATTTTTACCCAGCCAGAACAGGTTACATTTAAACCGTGTACCTACGACAGGCTGAGGCTCGCCGATTTTAGCGGCAAGCTCTCCGCGCCGGATATAAATCTGCTCGCCGACGGTGAAACCGGCAGCCTCGCCGCGGCAGGCGGAAGTGTGCGGGGGAGCGTTATAGCTCTCCACGGTCATAACCGTCGTGCGTTTGCCCGAGGGGTAGAACACGACTTCGTCGCCGACAGATACGCTGCCCGACTCGACTGTGCCCGCTATAATACGTCTGTTGTCACCCGACGCGGTGAATTTGTATACGTCTTGTACAGGCATACGGAAAGGCAGCTTATTTCCGAACAGCTCATCACCGCTGCCGGACTCCGTGAAATCATCCAGTTCATCCAGCACCGTCGCGCCCGAATACCATTGCATATTAACCGATCGGGCGGCGATATTATCTCCTTCGCGCGCTGATACAGGAATGAACGCCGACGGGGTAATATTGATTTCTCGTAGAAACTCGCCGTATTCACTTTTTATGGCGTTGAATACATTTTCATTCCAGTTGACAAGGTCCATTTTATTGACCAGCACGGCGATCTGTCGAATACCGAGCATCGACAGCATATAACCGTGACGGCGCGAGTTTTCGCGCACGCCCTCAGCCGCGTCGATGACAAGCAGCGCCGCTTCGGCGCGCGCCGCGCCCGATACCATGTTTTTAAGGAATTCAACATGACCCGGCGCGTCAATAATGATGTATTTGCGTTTCGCGGTGTGAAAAAAGCAGCGCGCGGTGTCGATAGTGATACCCTGTGAACGCTCATCTTTAAGCGCGTCGAGTAAAAACGCGTATTCAAACGGTTTCGAGTTGCGCCGGCATAACTCGCGGATCTGCTCCAGCTTGCCCTCGGGCAGGCTGCCTGTATCGGCGAGCAGCCGCCCGATCACAGTACTCTTTCCATGGTCTACATGACCGACAATAACAATGTTCATATTATAATCCTCGCGTGTGTGGAAGACGGGGATACGAAGATACGCGTGGGGGGAGAAGCTCCCCCCACACCCCGCAGTGATGTGTGTGTTTTTAATAGGTGCGATAAATAAAATGC
>DHAH01000147.1:296-5755 GCA_002397345.1 Clostridiales bacterium UBA4959 | reverse complement strand
CCGCTCCCCCCACACCCCGCAATAATGGGTGAATATTTTACATTATATCATGCCCGGATAGTAATTTCTATAGATAAAATGTAAAAACGACGAACGGAGCGTGTTAAAACGACGAACGGAGCGACGGGGGCGTCGCTCCCTACATTGTTGCGATAATCCTTTTGTTTGCGGGGGTTTGGGGGTGGTCTTACCACCCCCAGCGTATTCTCCGTTCCCCGTTCCCCGTATCCCCGCGTTTATATCAATTTGACCTGCTGCTTTTCGACGTCGTATTCCTCGAGCGTGACGCCGGTCGCGGGCAGCTTAATTTTGCGGTATTTCGCCGCCGAGGGGTAGCTGCTGTGGTCGCGCAGCGCCGCGGTGATTTTGTGGTCCTTTTTGAGGGTAAAAAGCTGGACGCCCACCGCCGTGCGCGTGGTTTTTTCGGGTATCAGAGCGGTGTTGATAAGTATGCCCCTCTCCTGCGAGGAGATGAGCAGCAGATCAAACGGCTCGTCCTCGTAATAGATGGCAATAATCGGGCTGGTGCCCGAATACGCGCCGGTCAGCCTGCGGCGGTTGGTTTTCGTTTCATATGCCGACGCCGGAACGCGCACGCCCTTTCCGTTCTCAAATATGAATACCCAGTTTTTATCTGGCGACTCGTTTTTACCGAAGCACTGCATTGCCATAACGCGTTCGCCTTCGTCAAACTCGAGCTTGGCGGGGATAAAATCGCCCAGCGCAGACGCTTTTATCGCGTCGAAGTCACTGACTTTCGCTTTATACGCCTGCGCTTTATCGGTGAAGAAAATCAGCTCGGCGGTGTTCGTCGCGTCCTGAGCAGTCCGAATGGCGTCGCCCTCTTTGAATTTCTGCTCGTCATTGCCACGCAGCGAGAGCAGCGTGATCTTTTTGAAATAGCCCTCCTGCGTTAAAATCAGGCGCACATTATAGTCCTCGACGAATTCTTCCTCGTTATATTCGACGATTTCTTCTGGCGAGATGAGCTGTGTGCGCCGGGGCTGACCGTATTTCGTTTTAATCCCGCGCAGTTGGCTCGCTATCACCGACTTGAGCTTCGTTTCGCTGCCGATGATCGATTCCAGCTCCTCGATCTCTTTTTGCAGGCTCTCGATTTCTTTTGTTCGGTTTATTATATATTCGCGGTTGAGGTGGCGCAGCTTGATTTCAGCCACAAACTCCGCCTGCGGCTCGTCGATGGAAAAGCCGTCCATCAGGTTCGGTATAACTTCTTTTTCGGCTTTCGTGCCGCGGATTATCGAGATTGCAAGGTCAATGTCGAGCAGGATTTTGGAAAGACCGAGCAGCAGATGCAGCTTCTCGCGCTTTTGATTAAGCGTGAACGTATACTCCCGCCGCAGACAGTTAAGCCGGAAGCTTATCCATTCGCTCAATATACCGATAACGCCGAGCTGACGCGGCACACCTACGATAAGCAGGTTGAAATTGCAGTCGAAGTTGTCTTCGAGCGGCGTTAACTTGTAAAGCTTTGTCATCAGCTTGTCCGGATCGACATCGCGGCGTAAATCGAGCGTCAGTCTGAAACCGCTTATGTCAATCTCGTCGCGGAAATCGGTGATCTCTTTGAGCTTCCCTTCCTTGACCAGTAGGGTCAGCCGCTTCATGATAACCTCCAGCGAGGTTGAATAAGGTATCTGCACTATCTCGATACAGTTGTTTTTCTTGTCATAATTCCAGCGCGCGCGCAGACGCACGCCCCCGCTGCCCGTGCGGTATATCTCGCGCAGGCTCGCGCGGTCGTATATCAGATTCGCGCCGCTGGGAAAATCGGGCGCGACGACAATGCCGAGCAGCTCGTCTTCGGTCAGCCCGGGGTTTTTCATCAGCGCGATAGTGCCGTCGCATATCTCCGCAAGGTTGAACGAGCAGATCGAGCTTGCCATTCCGACCGCTACGCCGAGGTTGGGTGAAACGAGTATGTTCGGGAAAGCCGTGGGCAGAAGTACCGGCTCTTTCTGCGTAGAGTCATAGTTGTCAATAAACTCGACAGAGTCGCGGTCGATGCCCTCGAAGATCTCCTCGCAAAGCTTGTCCAGCTTCACCTCGGTATAACGCGAAGCGGCACAGTCCATGTCGGTGCTGTAATGTTTGCCAAAAGTGCCCTTCGAGTCGATAAACGGGTGAAGCAGCGCCTCGTTGCCGCGCGTGAGCCGCACCAGCGTTTCATAAATAGCCGAATCGCCGTGCGGATTCAGCTTCATGGTCTGACCCACAACATTTGTGCTTTTGGTACGCGGACCGTTGAGCAGCCCCATTTTATACATGGTGTAAAGCAGTTTTCGGTGTGACGGTTTGAACCCGTCGATCTCCGGGATAGCGCGCGACACAATGACGCTCATCGTGTAGGGCATGTAGTTTTTAATTATCGTTTCGGTTATCGGCTGGGCAATGATCTCCGCGTGCTGCACCGGAGGCGGCGTAGGTTTTTTGGGCATTGAATAATTACTCCGTTATTATAGATAATGTCTTTTTAAGCATTATACCACTTTATATATCATCGGTTTATATTTTGGCTCCGGAATTGGAATATTGCTGCTCCGCGCTTCTTCGAGCCATAATTTTTGTGCAATTAAAACCTGTTCGAGTGTTTCATTCTGCGTTTTTCCATCCGCGCTGCAATTTTTTAAATCCGGAATATCCGCAATGTAACCTTCGTCATCATTACTGTAAAAAATATTGATGTGATAGTCCTTCACAATTATTCCTCCATTTTTAAATCGTATTTTTCTATTAACACCGCTTTTACTCTATTATTTTCGCGCTTTCCTGTATAAGTACCAGCGCTTCGTCGAGCCGCTTTGCGTAGTCGCGGAGAGCGTCGGCGACTTTTGTGCGCTTTTCTTTGTCGCGCATGGTGGCTTTTACAACGCTCATGTCCATGCCGCCGCCCAATTCGTCCAATTTTATCCACAATAGGTTTCTGCCGCCTGTAGGTGACTCAGCGGGTAATAAAGTCTGTATTCTTTCTCCGTACAGCGCAAGTTCTTTATAAGCAGGGTTCAGATCGGCGAGTTTTTTGAATATATAAGTCGGCTCACCGCCGCTTGTAGCAAGGTTGCAGACGTAAACGCCGTAATTTTCCCACATTGGGAGTGCTTCATTAACAAATCTGCCACTCTCGATGTCGTCCGCCCACATTCTATACGCCGCTGCGCCAAAAAACATGCCGTTCCTCTCGGGCAGGGTCAACCAGTACGGCATTTTTTTGATAATATTTTTATATATCTCCTCAAGCCCCACTTCGCGCCGCTTTTCACCGACGAAAACCAAATCGAGCTTGCCTTCATTTATATTATAATCGATTGTGTGCATATCGCCAACAAGCAGCTTTAATATTTCCCCGCAGTTTTCATACCCCACGATAAGACAATGTGTTCCGACGTCTGATTCCCACGCGGGGATGTCGTTAAGATTCGTTATCACAATTACCGGTACATTGTTGTCTATGTATTCGGTTATTATACGCGTATAGCGCGCCTTGTCGGCTGCAATCTGACCGGCAGCGGCGTATTCGTGGTCATAACCGAGCGTTCCAAAAACGTGCGAGATAAGCTCGGGTCCAGACAGATAGCCTGAGATACAGTATTCGCAGCTTGTGGTGACGTTATGGTTATATACCTGCGCGACTGCGTCGCCTGTTATCGCGGCAATAGTCCAAAAATCAAGTTTTTCATGCGCACCCACGTGCTCCATAATGTATTTAACACAGTCGGGCAGGGCGTAATTGTGTCCTTTCATACCTTCAATCAGTGGGCGGATATTTGCAAGCATGTTTTTGTTATACATCGTTGTGCTCCTTGTTTATAAAGTGATTGTTATATTATAACATAATCACTTACAGTGTCAAGTGAAACACGAACCGTCATTCGCAAACATGGGATTTATTGTTTATCATACTTAAACAAAATGAATATCTTCAAGATCATTCATCACCGTGATTATCCAGCCGTATCACGTTATACCCCGCCGCTTTAATAAGGCGGTTGAACACCGCAAGCCCCACGCCTTCTTTAGGCGTCATGCGCGCGTAGATGGCGGTCACGCCATTCGAGCTGTTTATATCGTTGAGCACGGCGAACAGCCGGCGCGCGTGCGATGCGCTGTCGTCCTTGCCGCCAAGCGAATATGCGTTCGTGCGCCGCAGCAGCGCGGTATCGCTGTCGAAGCATATCACCGCACAGTCGGTTTTATCTTTTAAATAAGCGAGGACGGCTTCGTCGGAGCCGTCGATTATATACATCGGCGCGTCGGGCGCGTAGTGGCGATATTTCATACCCGGCGATTCGGGAGTTATCCCCGCTCCGACCGATTTGTTGAGTGTTTCGGATAATTCAACCTGACAAACCTTTGCAAGCATCTCGGGCGTGACAGCGCCGGGACGGAGCAGCGTGACGCCCTCACCCTCGAGCTTCACCACAGTCGATTCAACGCCGAAGTCGCAGTCGCCCGCCGCGATGATACAGTCGGCGCGCCCGTACATGTCCTCGATCACATGGCGCGCGGTCGTCGGACTGGGACGACCCGACAGGTTCGCAGACGGCGCGGCGACAGGTACGCCCGCCGTTTCGATCAGCGCGTGCGCGACCGGGTGCGACGGCACACGGATAGCCACAGAATTCAGCCCGCCGGTCACGGCTCCCGGGATTATATCGCGTTTGGGCAGTACGACAGTCAGCGGTCCGGGCATGAACCGCTCCGCGAGCCGGTAAAACAGCTCGCTTGTATGGCAGTATTGTTCCGCGTCGGAGGGCGACGCGAGGTGAACGATCAGCGGGTTGTCCGACGGCCGGCCTTTCGCCGCAAAAATTTTTGACGCGGCGCCGCCGTCGAGCGCGTCCGCGCCCAACCCGTAGACCGTTTCGGTCGGGAAAGCGACCAGCCCGCCCGAGCGTAAAATTTCACCCGCGCGCGCGATGTTTATTGTATTAGGTTCAGTGATTAATAAAGTATGCATGTTGTAATTTATTTAAAAGGTTTAAGGGGGTCTGGGGGATTTTTCCTTAAAAAATCCCCCAGCGTATCTCTCGTTCCCCGTTCCCCCGTCTTATACTTCCTGATTTTGCAGGCGTTCGGCGGTATCGGCGGCGGTGAGCGCGTCGATGAGCGCGTTCAGATCGCCGTCCAAAAACGCGTCGAGCGTGTAGACGGTGTAGCCGATGCGGTGGTCGGTGATGCGCCCCTGCGGGAAGTTGTAGGTGCGGATACGTTCGCTGCGATCGCCCGTACCGACCTGACTGCGCCGCTGGGACGAGATTTTTTCGCTCTGCTCGCGGCGTTTCATGTCGTATAACCGCGTCTTGAGCAGTTTCATTGCCTTATCGCGGTTCTTAAACTGGCTGCGCTCGTCCTGACACTCGATCACCATACCGGTCGGCTTATGCAGGAGCCTTACCGCCGATTCGGTTTTGTTGACGTGCTGGCCGCCCGCGCCGCTG
>DHAH01000147.1:0-154 GCA_002397345.1 Clostridiales bacterium UBA4959 | reverse complement strand
TGCTGGCCGCCCGCGCCGCTGCTTTTAATGGTTTCGATTTCGAGATCGGCGGGATTAATTTCGACATGCACGTCCTCGACCTCAGGCAGCACCGCGACAGTGACCGTCGAGGTGTGGATGCGTCCCGACGCTTCGGTTTCGGGCACGCGCTGCA
>DHAH01000025.1 GCA_002397345.1 Clostridiales bacterium UBA4959 | reverse complement strand
CGCCCTACGGTTGCGTTTACGCGCCGATAACCACGGCGCGGGCAGCCATGCTATCACGCAGAGAGCTTATCTCACAACGTGTGCCTCCGTACCGCGTATCTCCACGCGGCTGCCGCCTGTGCGGTCTTTTACTACTAAAATTTGTGTGTCGATGCGCTCTTTCAACTCGGTTACGTGCGAGATGATGCCGACGAGCCGGTTGCCTTCGGTTAAACTGTTCAGCGCGTTTATCGCCTGTCGCAGCGTTTCATCATCCAGCGAGCCGAAACCCTCGTCAACGAACATCGAGTCGAACCTCACCCCGCCGGAGGAGGACTGCACTTCGTCGGATAAACCCAGCGCAAGCGACAGCGACGCTAAAAACGACTCCCCGCCGGAGAGGGTTTTTACGCTGCGCACCGAGCCGTTGTAGTGGTCGACAATATCCAGCTCCAACCCGCTTTGACTGCGGTTATCATCGGCGGCGGCCCGCCGTGTGAATTCGTATTGACCGCTCGTCATAGTCATGAAACGCGTGTTCGCGCGCGCGATGATGCGCTCGAAATACGCCGTCTGCACATATGTTTCGAGCATGAGCTTCTCTTTGCCGCCGAGCGTACCGCACGCGGTGTCGGCGAGCGGGCGCAGCCACGACAGACGCGCTTCGGCACAGGTGAGCAGCTCCGACTGCGTGCGGATACCCTCCAGCGCCGCTTCGTTTGCTGATAGTCTAACGCTCACCTGTGTCAGTTCGCGGTTTATCATTTCTTTGCTTGCGGAAAGCTCCGCGCGTCGGGCGCGTTCTTTTGTCAGATCGAGCTGCGGCGCGCTTTCAAGCTGTTCCGCGACGCTGCGTTCTTTACCGGACAACACGTTAATCGCGGCGGCGCATTCGTCGAATTTCTTTTGCGCCTCATCAAACGCCGTCTGCGACGAAAGTCGAAGCGCCGTAAGCTTTACGATGCATTTTTCCGCGTCGGATTTGCTTTCAAATTCTAACCGCGACGACAGATCTTTTATCGCCGCGGCTTTTTCGCGGATTTCGCCGTCCAGCGCCGCGATTTTACGCTCCAACTCAGACGCTTCGCGCTCGGAAGCGTCTTTTTCACGCGTCGCGGACGGGATGGAACGCTCCAGCTCCGCGCGGCGCTCGGATTTTTGCGTCAACTCCGCAAGTAAACCGATCAGCCGGGCAAGCTCGGCGTCAATAGCGGCGATTTCGGTATTCGGGTCGGTGTCGGAATCACCGAATAATTCGGCGCGTCTGCTCTCTGTTTCCTCGCGCTTGGAATTCGACAGCCCGAGAAGCTCGGCGGCTGCGGCGCTCGCCTGACGCTCCGTTTCGGCAGCCGCGTCGGCGGCGAGTTTTGCTTTTTCAAGCGCACTCTCGGAAGGCGCGCCCTCCGCAAGACTGGCGGGATTAGGATGCTCCGTCGAGCCGCAAACGGGGCAGGGCAGGTTATCGGCGAGTGTTTGCGCTAAAATCCCCGCTTGCACGTCCAAAAACGCGCGGTTCATGCGATTATATTCATCCCTGCACCGTTCGGCGTCGGAGGATGCCCGCGCATATGCAGCCTGCGCCGCATCAAGCCTGCGCGACAGCGCCGCGAGCGTTTCCTCGGCCTTTTGCAGCTCATTCAGCCGCACGCGGCGCACTCTTGTGCGTTCAAGCGCGTTTGCCGCCGATTCCAGTGCCGCTCCGACGTCGCCGAGCGCCGCAAGCTCGGCGTTATGCGCCGCAAGTTCGCTCCGGAGTTCGTCCGATTTTTCATGCAGCCCAACCAGCGCGTCGGAAAAACCGACGAGCATCCCGCGTTTTTCCGTAAGCTCGGCGTTCCGCGCGTCATGCTCCTCATAGAGCGTTAATTGATTTGTCAGCGTTGTAATGCGCTCGGAGAACCTGTCGCGCTCGCTTTGCCTGCCGCGCTCCGCCGCGAGCGCGATCTCGAGCTGCGACAGCAGCGGCTGCTTTATGTCAAGCTCCGCGCGCACATTGTCGAGCGTTGCTTCAAGGCGGGCGATATCCTCCGCGCGACCGATACCGCGATCGGCGGCCTCCAGCGCCTCATCCAGTCCCGCGAGCGCTTCGTTTAAACGCTCGCCGTATGATTTGTCCCGCGCGGTAAGCTGCCCGAGCAGCGTTATCGCCTCGGACGCGGGGCGCGCGCTCTCTCCGACGAGCGCCAGCGACGCGGCAAGCTCATCATTTGCCGCGCAGCGCACGCCGCCGATGTATTGTTTTACGCTGCCCCGCAGCTCCGCGCAGCGTCGCTCGAGCGCGATCGATTCTGTTTTAAGCTGTTCCTGCAGCTTCACATACGGCTCTGTGCCGAAAATCTGGCGGAAAATCTTGATGCGCGCGGGTGTTTCTTCGTACAGCAGCTTCATAAATTCGCCCTGCGCGAGCATGACGATCTGCGTAAACTGCGCACGGTCGACGCCGATCAGCTCTCGTATAGCGGCGTTGACCTCGCGTGGCTTGGTGATGATCCTGCTGTCGGGGCAGACAAGCACAGCCTCGGCTTTTCTTTCAGTCATACCCCCGCCTCGCAAAGCCGGACGTTCGTATTCGGGGTTGCGTCTGACGGTGTAGAGCTTGCCGGCGTAGTCAAACGTCAGCTCGACCTCCGTAGGTGTTTCGGGGTCGGCATATTTGGAACGCAGCATCGACGGCTCGCGGCTGCCGCCGCTTGCTTCGCCGTAAAGCGCGAAGGCGATGGCGTCGAAAATAGTGGTTTTACCCGCGCCGGTATCGCCCGCGATCAGATACAGTCCGCTGTTGCCCAAACAGTCTAAATCAATCACGGTTTTATTTATATAAGGACCGAACGCGGTGATAACAAGTCTGACCGGTCTCATTTAGCCCTCCCAAATACGCTCGATAAGTTCGGCGGTGTAATTACGCTGCTCACAGCTCATCGAGCGGTTGTTTTGCCGCTCATAAAGCTCTGAAAACAGCTCGAGCGGCGTTTTTTGTTCTACAGCCGCTATATCCGTTATAGCATTGTTTCGGCGTGTGCGCGTGTTGTCGTAATCGAGCTTCATAATATTTTTAAAAATCGCACGCAGTCTGCCGACCGCGTCGGGAATGTCGTCCTCGTCGGTCAGCGTGATGTGCAGGTAGTCGTTTGTATCGCAATCCCTATAACTGGCGGGAGAGGTCAGCTCCATATAGCTGCCGCGCAGCTCGCGCATATCGCGCAGCGGCGTCAGCGGCAGCGTTTTTACAGACACATCGCCCTTATCGCGCAGCGTGACGACAGTGAGCGATTTTTCGTGCCGCGCTTCGGAGAACGAATATTTCAGCGGTGTGCCGCTGTAACGTACCGACGGACGGCCGACTTGCTGCGGACCGTGCAGATGCCCGAGCGCGGTATAATCGAAAGCGTCGAAAGCCGATACGTCCACGTTATCCGATCCGCCGACCGAAATCTCCTCCGAATCGCAGCGCGACGCGCCCGTCACAAACTGGTGCGCGAGCAGCACATTGCGGCGGTCGGGATCGATGTTCATTGCCGAAATCGCCACAGCCAGCGCGTCGGTGTAGCTCTCAATTTTCGCGTCGGGAAAATAACGCGCGGCGTGAACGGGCTTGATGAAGGGCAGCATATATACATCGACCGCTCCGAGCTCGTCTGTGAGCGTCACGGGTTTTACAAAGCCGTCCCAGACGGGCGAGAGGTGCACGCCGCTGCCGTCCATTATCCGCGCGCCGAACGACAAGCGCTCGGGCGAGTCGTGGTTGCCGCTGATTATGAACACACCCGAGACAAGCGCTGACAGGCGGTATAAAAAGTCGTCAAAAAGGCGCACCGCCTCGGCGGACGGCGAGGATTTATCATAAACATCGCCGGCGATGAGCACAGCGTCGGGGCTCTCGGCGGCTATATGGTCTAAAATCGAGCGTAATATGTATTCCTGATCCTCGAGCAGGCTGTATTCGCCGAGCCGCTTTCCAAGATGCAGGTCGGAGATATGGACAAATTTCAAACGATCGCATTCCCTTCATACTATTTTAAACAGTATATCACATAATTCGACATGGATACAATAGGCGTTGAGGAAATATTTCAGATGAAAATAATTGCTAAATTATTAACATAAAAGCGAATGCTCGTTCATGAAACAATGGTACTATGTGGTATTGATGCTCATCTTATTAAATCTCTACGTTTATACATAAATAATGATTTATCGGATTTTAACATTAATTTGGCTTCATTTGATAATTTTAATATTCCGTTAAATGATAATTCATTAGATTATATAACAAGTCTTTGTGGACTTTCAGATATTGGTTCAGAAAAATCATCAAATGATTTTAATAGGTTAACTGCCAACAAAGAACAAGCAATAAATGAAGTATACAGGATTTTAAAACCGGGCGGGTGCTTTATAACAATTGAACGCACTGACGAATGGGAATTTGATATATCAAAAACTTACATAGAAGAAATACAAATGCTGTTAAATGAACCATCATGGCATGATAAATTTGTTTCTGCGGGTTTTGAAATAGAAACAGAAGAAAAATATTTACAAAAAGCTTCAACAGATGAAATTAGAACATTGATCAATTCCTTAATAGATAGTCATAATATCTCTCAATTCGGACATGAAAAAGATAATAAGGATGTTGATAAAATTGCGAAAGATTTTAATATTGAATTAGATAGGGGATATGTTTTATATGCACTACGTAAATTAAAATAATAATGGCATTCTTCGCAGCTTGTGTTGCGAGGAACAAATCCCTTCACAAAAATATTTTCGAAACAATAATGAGATTATCAAATGAAAAATAAACATTTAAATGCAATTATAATTAATTCAAGATCTTCATTATTTTGTATAATATATTATATTATTGTTGCATTATTTATTAAAATAATAAAAATAATAAATGATAATAGTGCCATAACCTATTCTATAAAAAATCAGATATTATCCATATCATTAATATTAATAATATCGATTTTATTAGGAATATTAAATATTTATCTAATTAAAAACCCGATTATATCAAAATATTCATTAATATTAGAAATAATATTCATATTGCTACCTGCTGTTATAATTGATATATCATGGATATTGATGTATTTTAACATTAATATACCAATAAATATAATTAGTAATATAAAGATACTAATTATGATCAGTGGCTGTTTATCGATAATCGAAATATTTAGAATAATACATTTTATTAAAAGGGCGGAGTAAAAACCCTCTTAGGAACATTCACTATGAAAAACAATAAGCGGAAAACTGTTCTACCTATCATCATACTCATTATGAGTATGATGGTAGGTGTTTTTATCTATACAAAAGATACGAACTCCTTGTCGTCTGAACCTACCGATGAACCATTGAATAAAATGCAAAAAGATGTCCCGGAACAAAACATAATGGCGATTCTTGAATTAAATAAGTACGACACCGAAGAAATGTTAAAAGTAGGGTATGAAATAATTAATATTATTGCATATGAAACAGAACCGCTTTCTTCATGGAAAGATGCAAAAATATTTAATTATGAATTCTTACACTCATATTATACAGGAAAAGTTACACACGTCGTATTTGACTTTTTAACAACTGATGGTAAAAACGGGTATGTTATAATGAATTGTGAGACCCATGTGCCAGATTCATATGGGTTTGGTAAATCTCCGTATATGTGTTTTATAGAAACCAAAAAAGAAGATTCGATAAATAAAAATAATTACAAAAGTTATTATTTTTATTGGGTAATGGATTATGGATACGGTATCATAAACGAAGATAACAAAGTAGATATTTATGATATAAGAAGTATATTAGTAGAAGGGAATACTATAATTCATTATAATGTACAGTTCCAAGCAGAAGAACCTGTAAGAGACCCAGACAATTTCATGTAAAACCCTACATATTAAAAAACTTAAAGGGCGGAGTAAAATTACCGCCCTTTTGATTTACCCGTGAAAATCGTTTTAGAATATAAAAGACTTGTCCCGCATATTATGAACCAAATAATACCATCGGATAATTATGTTTAAAGCTGTTGAAAATGCGCGGATTATATGTTATTATTATAATTGTATAAATATTGCCACACAGGATTAATTGCCGCGCCCAATCTGTCCGCTTAATCTGCGCATCGCAACTTCGGAAAGGAAAAAAATGAAACCTACTTTTTCATATACATATAAGACCCCGCTCTACAGAAAAATCACCGTCGCGGCTGTGGCGCTTATCACCGCGCTTTCGCTTGTCGCGACGGCGTTTGTGCTTATGCTGAATAATTTCGGCGGCGCGTCGGGGGCGGCGTTCGCGCTGCCCGGGCTTGACGAGCTTTCGCCCGACGCGAAGGCAAAGCTGCTCTCCGGGCTGATGAATCCCGACCGCGAGGTGCGAGGCGTGTGGATCGCGTCGGTTTCGAATATCAACTTCCCCTCAAAACAAGGCTTGTCGGGCGCGCAGCTCCGCGCGGAGCTTGACGATATTGTCGCAACCTGCGAAGCCGCCAACCTCAACACCATATATTTTCAAGTGCGGCCCTCGGGCGACGCGCTGTACCAATCGTCTGTTTTCCCTGTGTCGGCGTGGCTGACGGGCGTGCAGGGCTCGATGCTGCAGGACAACCTCGACCCGCTCGCGTATATTATCGATAAAGCGCACGAGAAGGGTATCGCCGTCTACGCGTGGATAAACCCGCTGCGCATAACGGTAGGCAACGCCGCGTCGCCCCAGCACGACACCGCTAAGCTCGCGGCAAACAACCCCGCCAGACTGCACCCCGACTGGACGATCGCATATGCCGACGGCAAGCTGTATTACAACCCCGGTATGCCCGAGGTGCGCGGACTTGTCGCCGACGGCATCACTGAAATAGTGAAAAATTACAACGTTGACGGCGTGGTTTTCGACGATTATTTTTATCCGTCCCCGATTAAGGATGCGTCTATCGGCGACGACGCGCTGTATAAAAAATACGGAGCGGGCTTCGCGAATATCGCCGATTGGCGGCGCGACAATATAAACAAACTCGTCGAAGCGTCGTATAAAGCGGTCAAGAGCGCGAATTCCAATGTGCAGTTCGGCGTCGCGCCGGGCGGTATCTGGCGCAACGAAACCACCGCAGACGGCGCGCCGAAAAACGGCGGCAGCGCGACAAACGGATATGAATCGTACACCTCCATCTACGCCGATACGCTGGCGTGGGTAAAGGGCGGTTATCTGGATTATGTAGCGCCGCAGATTTATTGGCAGTTCACCACCAAAGCCGCGCCGTTTGACGTGCTGGTGCGCTGGTGGAACGCCGTGATGTCGGAATATCCGAAGGTGAAGCTGCTCATCTCGCACGGCGCCTACCGTACCGCCGAGTGGAACAGCACAACGGAGATTTCCGAGCAGGTCGCTTACGCGCGCAGCGAAGCAAACTATCGCGGCAGCACCATGTACGGCTACGCGGCGATAAAAGCGAACACGCTCGGTCTGCGCGACACGCTTGCGGCGCTGTATAAAGACGACATCATTTATACCGATCTGGTTTCGGATGGCGGCGCGGTTCAGATAACCTCGCCTTCTTCTGGCTCGGCAACAAATTATGACAGCACATATATAATCGGCAAGTGCGACGCGTGTTATCCGCTGTATATGAACGGAGCGCCTGTCAGCGTCACAAAAAGCGGTTATTTTTCGGTTTATACCAAATTGAATGTAGGTGTAAACAAAATCACATTCAAGCAGAACGGCGCCGATACGGTGTTCACGGTCACGCGCAACAACGCCTCGCAAACCTCTACCGGGACAACCTCGTATGCGAAGCTTGACAAATATACCGTCCAGAACGTTTCGCCGACGAGTGACATCGCCTATAGCAGCGGCGATTCGCTGAACGTTTCAGTCTACGCGCCATCGAAAAGCACAGTTACGGCGACGCTCGGCGGTCAGACAATAACGCTGAAACCGAAGATATTGCCGCCCGACAACGGCACATATATGCGCGAGCTGTATACAGGCACGTTCACGCTGCCGAAAAGCCCGACATGGACAGTGACGGATTTAGGGAATATCACCTTTACGCTTACCCCCGACGCCGCCGCGCTCTCGTTCCCGCGCTTGGCGCTGAAGGTGATATTCCCTAAATCCGT
>DHAH01000074.1:390-11146 GCA_002397345.1 Clostridiales bacterium UBA4959 | reverse complement strand
TTGTTCAATTTTCAATGACCGGACTTGCTTGTCGCTTGCTGCGAAAGCTTAACTATTATATCACCGGTTATGCGTTTTGTCAACAACAAATTCGCTCAAATTGCAATATTGTGAAAATCCCACAATAACACGCTTGTATTGCAAAGCACAATGAAGCATCATAGACAATTACTTCACTTTTACAAAACAATAAAATTTGGTATTTAAAATATTAGCTTCAATATATAATATACAGCTTGTAAATCTTATCCGTTCATGCTATAATGTTAACACATTTAAGCAAAACAAAAGGGAGAAATAAGATTGAAAAACAAGTTCACCACAATTGCGACAGCGTTTCTAATGCTTATAATCCTCACAATAACTACAGCGTGCAGCAAATATGGGGGAGGAGCGGATATTACAGCCGGCGGGTCTGGTCTTGACTTCGCCAAATTCACCATTATACGCGGCGATAATTCGGGCGAAGCTGATATAGCTGCTGTCAAGAGTATTCGGAGCGCGATAAAAGACGCGATAGAGACCACCGTCAACATCGCCACCGACTGGGACGGCAAGGAAGACAACAGTTCGCGTTATGAAATTTTAATCGGCGATACCAACCGCGCCCAAACGCGCGCGGTTATGGCTGAGCTGGGCGAAAACGATTTCGCCATCACCTTCGACGGTGTAAAAATCGCCGTCGCGGGCGGAAGCAACTACGCGCTCGACTGCGCGGTCGATTATTTTATTAAAAATTATGTGGGAGATGCGGGCAAACCGCTTGCAGACAACATGAAGCTTAAACTTACCACCGCAGAAGCCGGTTATGCCGATGCAAATGCGAAAAAAATCGCGATTTTAAAAGACGGCGACGGTCCGGCATATTCAAATTCTGTAATAATGGCGCTGAAGGGTGCGGGTTATATTGTAAATACCTACGATTTCAACACCGCTCCGGCTAAGGTTTTCGACGCGTCGCAAGCCGATCTTGCCGTGATCTGCGGCGCGTCAAAGGTACCGACGGGGACACTATCCGCAATCGACGCTTATATGAATCACGGCGGAAAGCTGCTGGCGCTGGGCGGCCCGGTATTCGATGAAATTCTGTATAAAAACGGCGACAAGTGGATGACGCAAACAGAATATATCGCCGATTATGCGACCAAAGTCACGGGCAAGGCGCCGCTTATCGACTTTACCGCCAAAAACGCCGTTAAAAAGCTGACACGCAGCACAAACGACAGTTCGTTTAAACATGAAAAGGAGCTTGGCGACTTCGGGCGGAACAATGAATATTCGTTAAAAGTTTTTGTGGAAAACCTTACAGGCTGGGATCTTTTCAATTCGCCGTGCAAGGTGCCGGCTGATAACGACGCCATCGCGTTTTGGGCGAAGGGCGACCCGGCGACACAAAGTCTTTACATTGAGTTTTCCGAAAAAGACGGCAGCCGCTGGTACGCCACAGCCGCGCTGACAACAGAATGGACATACTACGTTATCCCCGAATCGAAGTTTATCATATGGGACAGCCCGAAACGCGCGGGAACAAAATTTGACCTGTCAAACGTCGCTTCATGCGGCGCGGGCTTCGCTATGTCAGGACAAGTGATTCCCTCCGGCGCGCACACGTTCTATCTCGACGATTTTTCAACCATACATAATACGCTTACCGAGCTGACCGCCGACGCGGACGTGATAATCGACGGCATCTCGCCGTCCTATGAGCTTTATCCCATCACAAACGCCGCCGCGGTAAAAGCGCACGACAACCAGATTTTCGTCCCCGACGCTGATTATGTACTGCCGCAGACGCTGTTCTCCTGCAGCCCCGGTCGACAGGCGATAGGGTATAACACCGACAGAGTCAGCCGTTTCATCCCACTGCTCGAGGTTACGGATAAAAAGGGCATGCACTCCGGCTATCTGGCGTGGATATACCGGTTTACCAGCACGACAAATATAAACGGCGCGCGCGAGGGCAGCGCCGCGGGCGTAATAGCAACAGACGATCCGGCGTTTTACAATGAAGCGGGGCTGTCTGTCGTGACCGGCGCTGTAAAAGCGCTGCTTGCCGAAACCTATATCGTCGAGGGCGGCACCGACGAATTTATTTACATTTCTCCCGATAAACCTGCTATTAATTACGGTGTCAAAGCCGCCGTTTCCGATGAAAAAAATACCGAGCTGCGCGTGACGCTATGTTCGGGCGTAAGCGAGGTAGCTAAGTTTTCTGTACCCGCCGTAAACGCTAAAGATAATAATACATACCGCAAATCCGGTTATTACGACGCGTCGGCGAAACTTGATTCAAGCAAAAACACTGACGATCCTGTAACAGCTATAGCGGAAATTTATGTGGGCGGCACTTGTGTCGACCGTATAGAACACACCATCACCCTCTGGTCGCCGACGCCCGAGTCGGAACGGAAATATATTTATACCGAAAACAACACCTTCATGCGGGACGGCAAGATATTAAATCTGTTTGGAGTTAACTACATGCCCTCCTACGGCATAGCGGAGCCGAACGGTTCGCTGTTTGAATATTATGTCTCCGCCGAAAGTTATGACCCGACGGTTGTGTATAACGACCTTCGCCGCATAAAAGATTTAGGTATGAACGCCGTTTCGGTGTTTGTTTATTATGATACAATACGTAATTCCAACAACATCCTGCACCTGATAAACCTGTGCGACGAGCTGGGTTTATATGTAGACCTTTCGATCCGCCCCAATGCTTATCCTATGAATTTCAATGCCGACGAGGTCAAAACGCTGATCGAAAAGTGCCGCTTCCCTGAAATTGACAACATTGTCGCGTATGATATAGCGTGGGAACCGCTCATCGGCGCGTATGACAAGCTGCGCGTAAACTGGAATTCCGCGTGGACAGATTGGATAAAAGGGCAATACGGCTCGGTTGACGCCGCTGTCGCGGCATGGAAATGCGGCGACGTCAAGCGCGACGGCGCGGGCAATATAATCGTTGACGATAACATGCTGGACGGAAAAGCGGGCGCGAAATACGATTTGCTTGTCGCCGCTTACCGCCGTTTTGCAGACGATTATGTCGCCTCTGTATTCGCTGAAAAAACCGAATTTATACGCGAGCTTGATCCGAACCATCTCGTTTCTTTCCGCATGACTAACGCCGGCAGCGCCGTATCTGCGGAATGGAGCGGATATGACTACCAGTCGCTGGCGTCGTCGCTCGATTTCATGTCGCCGGAGGCGTATGCGCTGCGCTCCAGCAGCGAGTCCTGCCTGCAGCTCATATTTGCATCCGCTTACGCGCGCTATACGAAGCCCGGCGCGCCCGTTGCGCTGAAAGAATACGGCAAGCACGTCTGGACCGGCTCGAACTTCACAGATAACACACTGTATCTGAAAGAGCAGGCGGATTATTACAGGTTCGTACTGGATAAGGCGTATTCCGGATATGTGTCGGCGCTCTACTGCTGGTTTTTTCCGGGCGGATTCCGCGTCGGCGAAAATTCCGACTACGGTATATTCAACGCCGACGGCAGCGACCGTCCGGTGACCGGGCTCCTGCGCGAATACGGACAGAAATTCCTGTCGCAAGGCGGTTTTGACGGCGATAAAACGGTCATAACAATCGAGCGCGCCGATTATCCCGCCGGTATCACAGGCATGTTCAATAAAATCAAGGATCAGCTTGATACAGCGGTGAACGCCGGAAAACAGGTTATATTAGTTGATGACAACGGCAGGGAGGGCGTTTGCGCCGACGAAGTCGACGACATCGCGGTCGGCGGGTATTCGCTTGCCACCGGTGAACGCGCGCCGCTTGCATATGTGAACGGTCAGGTCATGCGCGCCGATCTCGAAGGCGGCGTGCGCGTGTACAGCGGCGATAAACTGCCTGCGGGCGGAACACTTGTCCTCAAAGTAAAAAACACCGGACACTCGACATGGCGCGCGGGCACTGTGCATGTGTATTCCGAGGGCGGAGTCACGTTTGACGCGGCAATAAACGAAGATGTGCCGTATCTCGGCACCGCGACCATAACCGTGAAATACACGGGCAGCGGCGCCGCCGCGATCCGCTTCGCCGTAAACGGGCGCGCGTTCGGGTATGCGTTTTAATAGAATATTAAATAGGCAGGGCGGGGCTTGACCCCGCCCCTATTTGTCTATAAATTTTTATTAACTTCAAATCCAAATGCCAAATCCGCACCACTTTATAGATGAAGGGAGGGGTTGAGCGTGTCACTTATCAACGGATACTGCGAAAATTACCTCGAGAAGATATTTTATTACAGCCTGCGATAGCATAACAAAAGCGGGGCGTATTACTGCGTCCCGCTCTTAATATTTAAAATTGCTATTCATAAAGCCACTCTGTATATTTACCACGCTCACCGACTTTACCGGTGACTCTGAGCCATTTATTTGTTCTGATAATGGTTGTTGCGTTTATATTACCTAAATGGATATAAAAACGCATACATCATTTCCCGGGAAATAATTTATTCCCTCGCGCGTATCACACCCACGAGCCGCGCGGCTATATACATTGCCATGCACAGCTTTGCCGCGTCGTAAATGGTGTCAACCGAGAGGTCCATTTTCATTAACAGTATCATTATAAACGTCGGCAGCGAGGACGCGGCGATAAGCAGCAGGGTAATCATGCCGAACGCAAGATATAACAGCGGTTTTGCGCGCCCGATAAGATAGCGCAGCTCCATGAGAAAAAACAGCATTACGGCGATAAGCGCCGCCTGCTCTAATATACGCAGCGGGTTGTTGAACGTTGTGCTCGCGTCAAAATATACACACATCAGGTGCGCGGCTGCCCACAGCACAGGGAAAAATCCGAGCGCCGCGGTCGAGCGCTGGTACGGGTCGCGCCGCAGCGCCATCACTATAAAATAGAGCGCCGAAGGAAGCGCGAACGCGAGCAGACAAACCTCCAGCCCCGTCGCCAGCGCCGATTTCCAGCCCTCGAACATCATTTTATACTTCAGTCCGAGCATGAGCTGCATGACGACAGTTCCGATCATCGCGAAGCCCGTCAGCGCGGAGATGAAGGTCAGCCCTCTGCCCACAGGCGGCAGCGCGTCGGACATTTTATATTTACGTCCGGTTAAAATGAGCGTGAGCAGCACCGCCGTCGCGGCGACAAGCAGTGCGGCGAGCACAGTCGGCAGCGACGAGCCGCTTTTATACAACCCGAGCGTGAAATCATAATCTGTGAGCAGCAGATAAAGTTGCAGTCCGGCTGCGGCGAGCGCGGCGGCAACGGTAAATATCAAATATGCGCCAAACATTCCGGCGCGTTTTTTTTGTATCGGCGCTCCAACCGGTGTGGAATCAATCATACATGTCCTCTTTTATAAGCGTTATTCCATATTATACCCCCACTCGCGATTTAATTCAATAGATATAATATAAAATCATTGCATTTTTTAGCCGTGTAATGTATAATTAATGGTAAGTTATTTTTTAGTGGAGGGACATAATATGGTTAAGGCAGGAATCCTCGGTTTTGCTCACGGACACGTGATGGCATATGGCGGCAGATGGCGCGATATGCCCGAGCTTGGAGTAAAAATCACCGCCGGCTGGGATCATGACCGCAGCCGAGCGGAAGAATCTTGCGCCGCGCTGGGCGGTGCAGCCGTAATGGACAGCGCCGAAGCGCTGGTACAAAGCGATGTTGACGCTGTTGTAATTTCTTCGGAAACATTATACCATCCGGAGCTCTGCGAGCTTGCGGCTGCCGCGGGCAAGGCGATAATCTGCTATAAACCGCTGGCGCTTACCCTCTCCGCCGCCGACAGAATCGCCGCCGCGGTGGAAAAATACGGAGTGCCCTTCACACTCGGCTACCAAATGCGGGTCGATCCGCAGAATATAAAAATAAAAGAGCTTATCACAAGCGGTCAGATCGGCGATATATACGCCTACCGCCGCCGTCACGGGCTGGCCACGCATCTTTGGACGGGTTTTGAGAACACCTGGCACAACGACCCCGCGCTCAACCGCGACATCTTCGCCGACGACAGCGCGCACCCGATCGATATGCTGAACTGGCTTTTCGGCGTGCCCGAAACTGTCATGGCGGAGCTGTCCACAATGAATAGTCCTAAAATACCGAACGATACCGGCGTTGCTCTGTTTAAATATAAAAACGGCTTAATTGCAGAAATCTCGTCCTACTTCGCCTGCTCCGCCGCCGAGATCACCACCGAGGTATACGGTTCGCGCGGCGCGGTGCAGCAGTATTTCGGCGACGGGCCCTCCACCCGCCTGCCGCACGGTACAGAGGGACTGAAATATTTTATCGAGGGCAACGCGGACTGGACGCTCTCGGGCATACCCTCGCCCGCCGGACACGGCGAACGCATCGCGGCGCAGGCAGTACCCTTCGCGGAGTTTTTATCGGGCAAACGTCCGCCGATATGCTCTATAACCGAAGCGCGCGACTCGCTGAAAATGGCGCTTGCCTGCTATCTGTCGGCGCAGACCGGCGAGCGCGTCAAAATTGACGATAAAAGGCTGTATACAATATGAAGCGGAATGACGACGGTTATAAAGGCTATATACTGCCCGACGGCGAGCGCGACTGGTGGAAACTGCACGAGGACGTCTGCTTCGGGCGCGCGGGCGGGCGTGTCATCTGGCAACCGCGCATCCTTTGCTGGCTGACCGACCGCATGTTCGCCGACGGCAAGCTGCCCGGCGAATACGAGGGGCTGACACAGCCGCAGATATATCGCAAGCTGGGCTGCTCGAACCGCGTTTACGACTACAACGGCTGTTATAACGAATACCGCGATCCGTCCGACAACGTGTCTGGCGGCGGTCATTGGCTTGACTCCGATACTTACGAACATTATATAGACACCCCGCTGGGCAGGGTCAACATGGTGCTGAGAAAATCGCCCAACTCCTGGGCTATGCGCACCATCAAGCGCTGGATAACCTGCGAGAACGATCTCAAGGTATGGATATACCTTGAGGAAACCGCCAAATGGCGCTGGAACGGCGCGCACTTCGACGCGACGAAAGCAGAATGGGGCAGGCTGGGCGCGCCCTGCATCTTCATGCCGCGCGTGTCAATCCAGCGTTTATACATCGATCTCATGGGCGTGGAGGAAACAATCTACGCGCTTCAGGATTATCCCGACACTATCGAAGAATATTTCAAGGCACTGCGCGGCAGCCATATGCGTATGATAGAAGTAATAAACAATTCGCCGATAAATATCATCAACTTCGGCGACAACCTCCACTCGGGCACGCTTCCCCCCGCGTTGTTCCGCAAATATGTGCTGGGCGATTATAATATGCGCTGCGAAGCGCTCCACCGCGCGGGTAAATTTGTATATTCGCACTACGACGGCGATAACCGCGGACTGCAGGAGATGTATCACGAAACAGGGCTTGACGGCATCGAAGCGATAACCCCTAAACCGCAGGGCGACGTGACGCTCAATGAAATGAAAAAATATCTGGGCGACATGTACCTCATCGACGGCATTCCGGCGATCTATTTTGACGAGGAATTCCCGATCGAAACGCTGGAGGACTGCGTTAAACGTCTGCTGGAGCTGTTTGCGCCCCGGCTGGTGCTGGGCATCTCCGACGAAATCTCCTCTACCGGAGATATAGAACGCATAAAACGCGTCGGTGAATTGGTGGACGAATATAACACGAAAATTATATAATTTAATATCACACGTGAATTAAATAATTATTAAACACAGGAAACAAAATAATACACATGAACAACCTCCCCAAAAAACCGACACCGACTCCGCGTAAGCCGGAGTTGGAATTCATATTAAAACGCAAACGCTCGCCTGTCCCGTGGCTTGTCACGGTGGGTTTTATAGGCGCATACGGTGTATACGCTGTTTTCGCCGCGCTGACTTCATGGATTCATATACCCATTGCGATCGTCAGCGCTATGCTTATCTACACGGTCACAAAACGCATGTTCCCGCCCGTCGAGGTGAAAATCCCGCGTCGGGCGGCGCTGCCGCCATCGGGCAGCGGAGAGGCGGATAAGCTGCTCGGTTCCGGCGAGGATCACCTGAAAAACGCAGAAGTGTCAATGACGAAAATCGCCGCATTCAACCGCGGTTTTGCCGACGAGATTGCGCCCGTGCTGGCATGCGGGCATAAAATTAACACCTATGTGGCGGAAAATCCCGAAAAGCGCCAGAACCTGCGCAGATACTACAATTATTATCTGCCCCAGCTTGATAAGCTGCTGCGCGCATATCTGACCTTCCGCCGCCACGGGCTTGACGGGCGCAACGCCTCCACAGCGATGACGGAAATCGAGGGCGCGGTGCGCGCGATGTATACGGCTTTCGCCGCGCAGCTTGATAAACTGCTGTATGACATGACGCTTGACATTACCACCGATATCGATGTGCTCGAATCCATGCTGTCGGACACAGCCGGAGGTACAAGCGGTGAGGATAAAAATACAAATATCACCGGATAATATATAATATTGATAAAACACTCTTTTATTTGCGGGGTGCAGCCCCTTTCTCTTTTCTAATAAAAACAAAAACGAGGTAACGCAAAATGGCTGACGATTTCAAGCCACAAAGACTGCCTTCGCTGAAAATCGATACCGATCCCGCGTTGATAAAACCCGACCTCACGGAGGAAGCTCTGTCCGACGAAGAGCGCAAGCTGGTCGAGGAATTCAGCGAGAAGATAAATATAAACGATGTCAACGCCATAATGTCCTACGGTGAGGGCGCGCAGTCGAAGGTCGCGGAGTTCTCCGACTCCGCGCTGTCCAATATCCGCGTCATGGATTTGGGCGAAGCGGGCGAGATGATCACAGGGCTGATCGCCCAACTGCGCGGGTTTGAGATACAGGAGAATCAAAAAGGGCTGAAAGCCTTTTTTAACCGCGGTAAAAACAAGCTTGAGGTGCTCAAGGTCAAATATGACAAAACCGAAAACGCGGTCGAAAAAATAACAGAATCGCTGGAAGGGCACCAGCTTCAGCTCCGGAAGGACATCGCGGTGCTGGAGAAGTTCTACAATGTCAACCTCGAAAACTTTCGCGAGCTGACGCTCTATGTAATCGCGGGCAAGCGCAAGCTGGAGAACGCGCGCTCCACCACGCTGTACGAGCTTGTAAATCGCGCGACAGAAACGGGGCTTGCCGCCGACGCGCAGGCGGCTAACGACTTTGCCTCGTTGTGCGACCGGTTTGAAAAAAAGCTGTACGATCTCGAGCTGACGCGCAACGTCGCGCTGCAAATGGGCCCGCAGATCCGTATGGTGCAAAACAACGATGCGGTGATGAGTGAAAAAATTCACTCCACCATAGTAAACACCGTGCCGTTGTGGAAAAGCCAGATGGTGATAGCGCTGGGGCTCGCGCACTCGCAGCAGGCGCTGACCGCGCAGCGCGAGGTCGCCAATATGACCAACGAGCTGCTGCGCCGCAACGCCGAAGCGCTTAAGATCGCAACAATCGAAACGGCGCGCGAATCGGAGCGGGGCATCGTTGATATTGAAACGCTGACCGCTACCAACGAAGCGCTGATCACAACGCTCGACGAAGTGTTAACAATCCAAAACGAGGGCAGAGAAAAACGCCGCGCCGCGCAGGTCGAGCTGTCCCGCATAGAAACGCAGCTTAAAAACAAGCTGCTTGAGATAAGCACAAATAAGCAGAAGGTTAAATAAAATGAACGACAAACCCAAATATTACATTACCACCGCGATAGCGTATGCGTCGGGAAAACCGCATATAGGCAACACCTCCGAAATTATCTTCACCGACGCGATCGCGCGCTATAAGCGTCAGCACGGTTATGATGTGTTTTTCTTAACCGGCACCGACGAGCATGGTCAGAAGATCGAGAATAAAGCCGCCGAAGCCGGCATAACGCCCAAAGAATTTGTGGACAAGATAACGGAGGGCGAAATACGCCGCACTTTTGATCTTGTCGGCGCAAGCTATACAAAATTCATCCGCACGACGGATAGTTGTCACGAAAAAGCGGTTCAGGCGATATTTAAAAAATTCTACGAGCAGGGCGATATATACAAGGGCACCTACGAAGGCTGGTATTGCGAGCCCGACGAGGCGTTTTATACCGACACGCAGGTCGAACAAAAAGAAGGCGTCACCGTCTGTCCCGACTGCGGCCGTCCGGTGATAAAAACACAGGAAGAAGCTTATAAATTCCGTATGAGCGCCTATGCCGACCGCCTGCTTAAATATATACAGGACAATCCCGGTTTCATCGAGCCTGAGTCGCGCAAAAAAGAGATGGTCAACAATTTCCTGCTGCCGGGACTGCAGGATTTGTGCGTGTCGCGCTCGTCCTTCAAGTGGGGCATTCCCGTCCCGATCGACAGCCGCCATGTCATCTACGTATGGCTGGACGCTTTGACAAACTATATCACCGCGCTGGGCTATAACCCCGAGGGCAACGACGGCGATTTATTCGAAAAGTTTTGGCCGGCTGACGTACATGTAATCGGCAAAGACATTATGCGTTTCCACACCATCTACTGGCCGATATTTCTCATGGCGCTCGGGCTGCCCCTGCCCAAAAAAGTATTCGGCCGCCCGTGGTTTTTATTCGGCAGCGATAAGATGAGTAAATCGCGGGGCAATGTCCTTTACGCCGACGATCTTGTCGCGCGGCTGGGCGTTGACGCCGTGCGCCATTATTCGCTTGCCGAAATGCCCTACAACTCCGATGGCAGCATCACATGGGAAGCGATTATCGCGCGTTATAACGCGGATTTGGCA
>DHAH01000074.1:0-246 GCA_002397345.1 Clostridiales bacterium UBA4959 | reverse complement strand
CGCGTTATAACGCGGATTTGGCAAATAACCTCGGCAATCTTGTGTCGCGTACACATGCGATGACGGTTAAATACTTCGGGGGTGTTATCCCTCCGCCCGCAAACGAAGAAGGAGCCGACGCCGAGCTGAAAGCCGCGGCATCAAGCACGGTGCAGTGTTTTAACAGCCTGATGGATACTTTCCACACCGCCGACGCCGTCGAAACGCTGTTCACGCTGTTCCGCCGCGCGAACAAATATATCGACG
>DHAH01000122.1:6105-9443 GCA_002397345.1 Clostridiales bacterium UBA4959 | reverse complement strand
GGGGATTGGGGAGGATGCGCGGGGTTCTACCCCGCGCGCGCAAACGGCAGTTGTGCCGTGCGATTGGAAAACAAAATAATATCGTTATTCGATAAATAACTCTTGACATTCGATAATAATGCTGCTATAATACAGAAAAAACTGTGAAAGGCGGCATTATTTTTTATATGGATGAAAACAGCGTTACGGCGGGCGCGGGGCGCGCTTCACGCCGCAAATCGGTTTCGGCGGCGGCGTCGATGGTTATGGTGATCATCACATTTATTGCGCTGGTCGCGGCGGCGGCGCTGCTCCCGTGGATTTTCAGGACATATCTGGGTTTTTACGATAAACCCGACTGGCTGTTCGTGCCAACCATGATAAACCTTTACACCGCGCTGCTGCCGGCGTTTGTCGCCGTCATATGCCTGTTCTTTTTCCTGCGCCGCATCCGCGCGGGCGAGGTGTTCACAGATAAAAACGTCCTCGCGCTGCGGATCATTTCGTGGTGCTGCTATGTCCTTTGCGCGGTGCTGTTCGTTTTCGGTTTCTATTTCCTCATATCGTTCGCGGTGTCGTTCGCCTGCGCGCTGGTGGGCACGGTGCTGCGCGTGGTAAAGAACAGCTTCGAGGAAGCGGTCATGCTGAAGCGCGAAAACGACTTCACAATATGAGGTGTGCATAATGCCGATTGTAGTAAACCTCGACGTGATGATGGCGAAACGCAAAATCAGCCTCGGCGAGCTGTCAGAGCGCGTGGGCATCACACAGGCTAACCTGTCGATACTCAAAAACAACAAAGCGAAGGCGATACGTTTTTCCACGCTGGAGGAAATTTGCCGCGTGCTCGACTGTCAGCCGCAGGACATACTCGGATATGTGAAGGAGGACGAACCAAAGTGACAAACGAAGCTGTGAAAGCTGATATAGCGGAAAAACCCGCCCGCTCCAATATTGTTTTCGCGTTTATATGCCTGTTTTTGGGATATTTTTTTATCCGCTGCGCCGTATTCACCGCTCTCGGCGCGGGAATGACCGCGTTTGTGCCGCTCTTTATCGCCGTGAGCGCTGTGTTTATGAAAAAACGCGGAATGAAGCTGTCGCCGGCTGCCTTGGTGTATCCCGTTATAATGCTCGCGCTTTCGCCGGTATTTATAATCTCAGGCAGAGGATTTATCAGGGTACTCACGCTGCTGTTTGAGATTTTTATCGCGATTTACTGGTACTTCTCGGCGTCAGGCTGCCGCGAGGAGGGTAAAATCGGCGATATGCTGCCGTTTGACGCGGTGAAGTCGGTGTTTGTGATGCCGTTTACGTCGTTTACGGCGCTGCCGCGGGCGATAACCGCTACGGCGAAACGCTCGAGGGCGGGACGCGGCGCACTGTACATCCTGCTCGGTATCGCCTGCGCGATTATACCGGCGGCGGTGATAATCACACTGCTCGCCTCCTCTGACGACGCGTTCGCGAATCTGCTGGGCATAATCTCCGACTCGTTTTTAACAGGCTTTGTAAAAAATCTGCTCTATATTGCTTGGGGTCTGCCCGTCGCTATGTATATTTTCGGGCTGACACATTCCTGCTCGTCGGGCAAAAACCGCGATATAATGACGCGCGGGCAGTGCGAGCGTTTCAGCGGCGAGCTGGGCGTTTTGCCCCCGCTGGCGGTTTACACCGCGTTTACGCTGATACTCGCGATTTACGCGCTGTTTTTCGCCGCGCAGTCGTCGTATTTCCTGTCGGCGTTCGCTTCTCTGAAACCGGAGGGCTTCACCTACGCCGACTACGCGCGCAAAGGCTTTTTCGAGCTGTGCGGCGTATCCGCCATCAACGCCGGGATAATTTGCGTTTCATCACTGCTTGTGAAGCGGGATAAAACCGACGGGGCAAAGCCGCTTACCGGACTGCGCGTCTGCAGCCTGATAATGTGCGTCTTCACGCTTGTGCTGATAGCGACGGCAATGGCGAAGCTGTACATGTATATCGGCTGTTACGGGCTGACGCTCAGGCGCGTGAACGCCGCGTGGTTTATGCTGCTGCTCACCGCCGTGTTTATATTTATCGCGGTCAGACAATTTACGCCGCGCTTCAACTTCTGGCGCGCATCCGCCGTCGTGTTTACGGCGCTCTTCGCGCTGCTCGCGTTTGTGAATGTCGATGTGTATATCGCGCGCTATAATATCGCGCGGTTTTGCGACGGCACGCTCGATTCGCTGGATGTTGCGATGTTTTACACGCTGTCCGACGAGGTGCTGCCCGAGGTAGACGCGCTGCTTGACAGCGACAGGCTCGATGCCGATACGCGTGAGGAGGCGGAGCAATATGTGGAAAGTATTTCACAGAGCATTAAATTGCGGAGCGACAAACCGCATTCGTTTGACGACTATATAAACGCCGCGCTCAGCTATAACCTGCCGCGCGCCGGGTTGGAACGGTTCGCGGAAAAATATAGATAACCGGCAGGGGCGGGGTGCGTTCACAAACGCATCTCTACCCTTTTAACATTATACTTAAATTCGATTATAAACTCGATAATTAGCTATCGAATTTTAGTATTATATATTGTCAAACTCATCGTCAGCGGCTCTCTTGAAACCCATTAGGTTCATATTGATATAACGCGACGGGTCAGAGTAGTCGGGTTCTTCGCGTTCTTTCTTTTCTTTGTCGCGTGCAGCCCAATGGATTATAGTGAGGAAATGCGATTTATAAGTCGCGCCTTTTCTTGCCATATATTCAGAAAGCCGGTTTATGCGTTCTTTCCAGTCAGGGAACATGTTTTTAAGATTATGCATTTCCTCGCTGTTTAAAAACACATTGTTAAATTCGCCATACTTTTCTTTTTTGACTTGAGCGATGGACGCTTTTGCGGCCAGCGCGTCTGCCGTTCCCCCGTTATCGGCATTAGCATTCTCATTAGCATTAGCATTCTCATTAGCATTAGCATTCTCATTAGCATTAGCATTCTCATTAGCATTAGCATTTACATTAGCATTAGCATTTACATTAGCATTAGCATTTACATTTACATTAGCATTTACATTTACATTAGCATTTACATTTACATTAGCTATAATTTCATCGCTGTTTTGTTTGTAGTGCACTACATCATTTGTGTTTCTTTTTGTGTTAGCGTTCTTCGCTTTGTTGTTTCCGCCCACTGCGCCATTTTCGCGCCGACGTTTATTTGCATCAATTTGCGGCTGTATTACATCAAACAATGCCATCGCAACTCCGTCAAGCGAAGGATATACACCGTAGATCGCATATTCGCATACGGCTTTGTACACTTCATACTGTGTATTAACGTCTACTCTGTTGATAGCTTTTAAAAAGCTTTCATAAAACACGAAACTCTC
>DHAH01000122.1:0-5961 GCA_002397345.1 Clostridiales bacterium UBA4959 | reverse complement strand
AAAAAAGCCGGAAGTCGTCCCCTCTTTGTCCCATACTGGGAGGGGGCGAAAACCGGCCGGATAGGCTGGGAATATGGTATCGAAAAGAAAAAATCCGTAATAAAATGAAAAAACGTTAATTGATACGCAAAATAACTGTAGGGCGGGGGTCTCCGCCGCGCACTTATGTATGGCATATACATTGCATAATACAGGGAAACATGATATAATAATATTATAAGGGGTGGTGAATGAATGCGGAAATTGAAATTATATCTTGACACATCGGTAATAAGTCATTTAGACGCGCCCGATACGCCAGATAAAATGAACGAAACGTTGACGCTGTGGGATAAAATAATACAAGGTCAATATGATGCGTTGATTTCTGACATTGCCATTGAAGAAATAAATAAATGTGATGAACCGAAAAAGAGCGGTCTATATAAATATTTATCTCAAATTGAAAGTTTAAACGCCATTGAAACAATAGAATCTATTGATCTTGCGGAAAAATATATTCGATATGGTGTTTTGAAAGAAAAAAGCCGCGACGATTGCCGCCACATAAGCCTTGCAACAATTATGGATGCAGATTATATAGTAAGTTGGAATTTCAAACATTTTGTTAATGTGAAAACAATTAACAGTGTACAAGCGGTAAATATGTTATTTGGCTATAAAGAAGTTAAAATAATATCTCCGTCTATGTTATTGGGAGGTGACGACAATGACGAAGAATAATTTAACAATTGAGGATATACACGAAATACGGTATAAAAATTATGAACAAACAAAAAAATTATCCAGCCCGGAATTAATAAAACGAACAAAAGAAAATGCATCAGCAGGATGGCAGCGCATAGAAAAAATGCGTAAAGATAGAGAAAATAAATCGTCAGCCGAAAATGGCTGCGCAAAATAACCGTAGGGCGGGGGCTTGCCCCCGCCGTGACTATATACAGTGATGCGGCAGAGACCCCCGCCCTACATGTTGTTGGTTGTACGGTGATGCGGCGGAGACCCGCCATACAATTCGTCAATATTTTTTATGTACCATCGCCTTTTTTACGAACCCGTCGATTTATAATGCCGCAGGCCCAGCCGCCACAAGAGGTAGCACGGTACGATGAACAGGCAGCCGAGCGCCGGTGTGAACATATACAGTAAACTGCCGCTCCGCCCGGTCAGGTAGAGCAGGGGATAATACTGGAACAGCGCCAGCGGAATGGCATAGGTGAGAAACCTCAGAATGCCATCGCCGTAAATCGAGAAGGGAAACCGCCCGAATTCGCGCCCTCCGTCGGTGAAGATGTTCATGAACTCCAGCCCGTCGGTCGTGAAAAAGCAGAGCGAAGCGTAAACGATAAACAAACCGCTGAACACGACTATACCGCCCGAAATCATCATAACCAGCGTGAATATCTTGTCCGGCGTCCAGACAACGCCCGACGCGGGTATCGCCCACACGAAAATCAACGTCGCCTGCGCCAGCCTGCCCAGCCGTGACAGCTCGACCTTTTGCGCCAGCACCTGAAATATCAGCCCGCGCGGGCGGGTCATAATACGGTCGAACTCGCCGTTGCCGAGCATCGAGGGGAAGGTGTCGAACCCGCGCGCGAAGCATTCGGCAAGGCTGAACGCCATCAGCATCACCGCGAAGCACAGCGACACCTCGCGGAAATCGAAGCCCTGCACCTCGTGATAGCGGTCCATCATGAACCAAACCGCGAGAAAGCCTGTGAAGGACGTTATAAACTGCCCGAAAACCGTCAGGAAAAACGAGGTTTTATACTGCATCAGGCTGCGCGCGTGAATGGAGAAATAACGAAGATATAATCTCAAGGTTTCAACCTCCCTGCACGACTACGCGCCGCAGCGACGCGCGCATCCACAGCCAACCGCCAACAATAAGCGCGGCGAGCCACACGATTTGCAGCGCTGCCGCGCGCCACAGCTCGACGCCCGCGATGTTGCCGCAGTAAATGCGCAGCGGCAGGTTCTGCATCGACGCGAAGGGCGTGTATTCGATGATTTTCCGCAGCCAGTCGGGGAAAAAGGGCAGCGGAATCAGCGCGCCCGACAAAAAATCCGCCAGCGTTGCGGCGATAATACGCACGCCGCCCGCGTTTGTGGTGTGAAACGCCGAAATATAGACGAGCATGGAGAACGCGACGACGGTGGCAAGTCCCAGCGCCATAGTGAGGACGAACATGACGAAGGCAAACAGGCTTACCGGCGGCGTCAGACCATACGGGGCGGGCAGAAACACCGCTACAACCAATATGGGCAGGCAGCGCAGCACCGCCTTCGAGCAGCGGATCGCGATGTTTTTCGTGAACCATGTCGTGTAAAGGTCGACCGGACGCACCAGCTCATACGCGATGTTGCCGCCCGTAATCGCGGCGAAAATCTCATTTTCGAAAAACCATGTCATGAACAGCGCCAAAAACGCCTGCTGCAGCCATGTGTAGGTCGAAAGCTGCGCGAGGCTCATGGGGAAGCCGACGCTGTTTGTTTTATAAAACGCGGCGTATTGCAGTATGAGCATGAACCCCCACGCGAACTGCGTCGCTACGCCCGCGTATGCCGCCAGCCGATACTGCATTCCGTTAATGAAACGGATGCGGAACAGCGACAAGTATTTGCGCGCCGCCGGCGGGCTTTTTTCTTTATGTAATATCATATAAAAAAGATACGCGCTTTCTTCAGAAAGCGCGTACCCCCGTACCCCGTACCCCCGTTCTCCGCTTTATGTAATGTTATACTTGCGATAAATTTGGGCGAGCGCCTGCTCCGCTCCGTTGGCGCCGGGCGCTTCCGAGAGCAAAACGTTAAACGTGCCGTCGAACAGGATGCGGCCGCGTCCAATAAGCAGTACGCGCTCCGCCAATGCCTCGATGTCCTGCATATCGTGCGTAGTGAGGATCACGGTTGTGCCGCGCTCGCGGTTGATGCGCTTGATAAAATCGCGCACCGCGAGTTTTGACACCGCGTCCAGCCCTATGGTCGGCTCGTCGAGAAACAGCAGCTTCGGCGAGTGCAATAGGCTCGCCGCCAGCTCGCAGCGCATGCGCTGACCCAGCGACAGTTGCCGCGCGGGCGTGCGGATAATCTCGCCCAGCCCGAGCAGCTCGCGCAGCTCGTCCAGATTACGCGTGTATTCCGCCTGCGGCACGCGATAGATGTCGCGGATCAGCTCGAAGGAATCCGCCACCGGCACGTCCCACCATAACTGCGAGCGGTGCCCGAACACGACTCCGATGTTCTTCACGTGCTCGCGGCGCTGCTTCCACGGCGTCAGCCCGTCGATTACGCAGCTTCCGCCGTCGGGCGTGAGGATGCCGCTCATAATCTTGATGGTGCTGCTCTTGCCCGCGCCGTTCGGCCCGATATAGCCGACGATTTCACCGTCGCCGATCTTAAACGACACGTCGTCGAGCGCTTTGACGGCGGTATATTCGCGTCTGAACAGCGCGCGCACCGCCTCGCCCAGCCCCGCGTTGCGCCGCGCGACCCGAAAGGTCTTATCGATGTGCGAAAGTTCAATCAATTTGCGACTCACCTCACATTATTTAACAAATTGCAGAATGTGCGAAAATAAATGATACCATATTAATAAAGGGCGGTCAATGCGGTTAAAGAAAGTTTACAAATTTTTATAAAGATATCTTGCGAGAAATATTTATTGATGATATAATCAACAATAAATACGATGAACTGTTAAAATGAATCCGGAGTGTTTTTTAATGAACGAAAAAGAATATAAAGAATTGCAAAATTCTCTTGCCTCCGCCCGCATGGAGGGTTATGAAGTGACAAAACAGACAGAACAGGACTGCATTCGTTTGCTTGACGGAGAAATCACCGTTGAAGAACTTGTTAAAGAGATATTAATACGTCCATTGAAAGTGAGACAAGATGGGATATAACCTTGACCCTATTTCTGATAACTGTTATCCCGGAACTTCTATTTTAATAAATAAATTTAACATCCGTGACGAAAATAAATTAAACGAAGCCGAAACCGCTATTACCTCAGCCCGTAATACCGAATGGCTTTCACAGTCGCGGATGGATACTTTTAATTTTTGTCACTATAAAACTATCCACTTTTATTTATTTTCTGATTTATATAATTGGGCTGGTCAAATACGCACAGTCAACATTAGCAAAAAAGGTACACGTTTTTGCCCTGCGCAAAAAATCGAAGAGCATGCCGCTTTGATTTTTAAACGTTTAAAAGAACAAAAATTTTTTCATGACCTGCAACACGACGAATTTGTTGACGAAATAACTGATTTTTACAATAATACTAACTTTCTTCATCCCTTTAGAGAAGGCAACGGTCGCACACAACGTACATTTTTAACTCAACTTATCCGCTATGTCGGTTATAATATCGATTGGTCGGCTATGGACACCGATCTTCTTATGATTGCCACTATCCAAGCGGCAAACGGCGTAACAGACTTGCTGCGGCGTGTTTTAAGCGAAGGAATAACAAAAAATAAATAATTTGTAATAATAGAGGAGGATAACTCCTCCTGTTTTTTATATTTCTCGCAAGCAATTAAATGAAAATATTGTCTAAAAATTGAATTAATATTTACAAATTTTACGCTATATTGACACTTCGGTATTTCCATGATAAAATAAAGGGTATTATTATATCGCTTTACAGGTGTGCGTTTTGGGCTTGTTTGAAATTGTTTTAATCGCCATGGGTCTTGCCGCCGACGCGTTTGCCGTCGCGTTTTGCAAGGGTATGGCGAAGGGGAAGTGGAGCTTCGGCTACGCGGCGGTGATAGGTCTGTATTTCGGCGGATTCCAGGCGCTGATGCCGGTGACAGGCTATTTTGCGGGCTCGGCATTCGCCGGGTATTTTACAAGGTACAGTCACTGGATCTCGTTCGCGTTATTGCTTATCATCGGGATTAACATGCTCCGCGAATCGTTCCAGAACGGGGACTGCGAATGCTCAGCCGCGAAGCTGGACGTGAAAACTATGCTCCCGCTCGCGCTTGCGACAAGCATCGACGCCGCGGCGGTCGGCGTAACGTTTGCGTTTATACATGTAAATATCGTTTTCGCAGCGGCTGTGATAGGCATTATAACCTTTGCCGCGTCGGCGTCGGCGGTTTGGCTGGGTACGAAATGCCCGGCGAAGCTGAAAAACATTTCGTCGGCGGCAGGCGGCGTAGTGCTGATATTGATCGGGCTTAAAATATTAATTCAGGGACTATTGAAAAATTAATGTCTGATAAAACCAAAAAAATATTAAAAATCGTTTCGGTCATCGTTATTACCGTAATATTTATTATCGTTACCGTACTCCTAACCCCCAAATTAGTGAAGATGTGGAAGGACAAGCTCTTCCGCGAGGAGGTGCGCGACAAGCTGCAGTCGCTCGGCTGGCCGGGCGTCGCCGTGATGTTCGGGCTGCAGGTGCTGCAGGTGGTCGTCGCGTTTCTGCCGGGCGAGCCGGTGGAGATGTTCATGGGCTATCTGTACGGCGCGGTAGGCGGCCTGATATTGTGCCTGGCGGGCGTCGCCGTCGGTACAATATTGATTTTCATGGGTACGAAGTTTTTCGGCAGAAAGTTTATTAATAAAATAAGCCTCGAAAACAAAAAAAAGTACGCGTTCCTGCGCGATCCCATAAAACGCGACGCCATGTTCTTCCTGCTTTATCTCATTCCCGGCACGCCGAAAGACGCGCTTACGTTTTTCGCGCCTGTGACAAGGATCGGACTGTGGCGTTTTATCATCATCTCGGGCGTGGCGCGCATACCCTCGATAATAAGCTCTACATATGTAGGCAAGGCCGCCGGAGAAGGCAGGTTCGGGGTTGCGATAATTGTGTTCGCGATAACGGCGGTGGTAGGGCTGGCGGGTATATATATAAATGATAAGATCCTTGCCGCGCAGCACGATAAAACAGGCGCTGCGGAAAAAGAAAAATAAAAGGGTACGGGGAAC
>DHAH01000019.1:40213-40816 GCA_002397345.1 Clostridiales bacterium UBA4959 | reverse complement strand
ATGTGTTCAACAAGCTGTATGAATTTATAGACAACAACAATTCATCCTTTATGCTCAGCCCGAACATTGACCATGCCGGACACCAGCAGCTATCGAAGATGTTTATAAACGATCAGGCGCTGTTTATGACGTTCACGCTTGATATGACCGAACTGCTGCGCGATATGAAGAGCGATTTCGGTATACTGCCCATGCCTAAATACAACGAGGCCCAAAAGGAGTACATGTCCCATTCGTATGACGGCGGCAGCATCTTTGCCGTGCCTGTATCCGCTTCCGACTATAAATTTTCCGGCGCGATGCTTGACGCTATGAGCGCTGAAAGCAAATATTCGGTGATACCCGCGTTTTATGACACGAAGCTCAAAACAAAGATCACGCGCGACGACGATTCCGCCGAAATGCTTGATATAATTCGCCGCGATATGACATATGACTTCGGATATGTACACACAATGTCGCTGGAATATATCTTCTCGATGTTCGGTGATATGATCGGCGCAAAACAAAGCAACTTCGCGTCCACATATAAAACAAAAGAAAAAACAGTGGTCAAGAGACTTGAAAAATTATTGAAAGATTACGCTAAAGTAGCGGAAAATC
>DHAH01000019.1:39723-39999 GCA_002397345.1 Clostridiales bacterium UBA4959 | reverse complement strand
TGCGGGGTGTGAGGGGAGCGGGGGTCAAGCTTGCTTGACCCGATCCCCACCACATGTATCTTCCGTTCCTTCGTATCGCTCATGCGAGCGTGCGCCGCAGGAATGTGCGGGTGCGTTCCATCTTTGGATCTTCAAATATAACCTCGGGCGGTCCTTCTTCTATAATAACGCCGCCGTCCATGAATACCACGCGGTCAGCCACCTCACGCGCGAATTGCATTTCGTGCGTTACCACCGCCATAGTCAGACCCGTTCCGGCAAGCTCCTTCATGACGG
>DHAH01000019.1:38156-39557 GCA_002397345.1 Clostridiales bacterium UBA4959 | reverse complement strand
TCCAGCACCTCGCCCACCATCTCGGGGTCGAGCGCGGAGGTCGGCTCGTCGAAGAGGAGCGCGTCAGGCAGCATCGACAGCGCGCGCGCAATGGCAACGCGCTGCTTTTGACCGCCCGACAGACGGCGCGGCTTAGCGTTCACAAACGCGCCCATGCCTACCTTGTCCAGATACTCGCGCGCGATTATCTCGGCTTCCGCGCGGCTGCGATGCGCCACGACGGTCTGCCCGACGGTGCAGTTTGACAGCACATTGTGGTTATCGAATAAGTTGAACTGCTGGAATACCATACCCAGCTTCGAGCGGTATATAGCCGGGTTGATTTTACCGTCCAAAATGTTTTTGCCGCAATATAAAATTTCACCGCCATCAGGTTTTTCCAGCAGGTTGATACAGCGCAGCAGCGTAGATTTGCCCGAGCCGCTCGAACCGATGATGCACACAACCTCGCCCCGCCGCACAGCGAAGTTGATATCACGCAAAACGGCGTTGTTTCCGAACGATTTGGAAAGATGCCGCACCTCGACGATTATATCGTTTGAATTATTATTTTGCACGGCTTTTAACCCTCCTTGTGCCCTTGGCAGCAGCTCTGGCCGCGGCTGTCGCGACCGCTTCGGCGGTCGTGCCGCTATTCAGGATGTCATAGCTTTGCGGACCGTCCAAGCGGCGCTCCACAAAACGCAGCAGGCGGGTGATGGAGTACGTCAGGATGAAATAGATCGCGGCGATGACAAGATAAGTTTCAAACGCGCGGTAGCTGTTCGCGATTATGACTTTCCCGTAATAGAACAGCTCGGTCACGGTGATGACCATCAATACCGACGAATCCTTGATGTTAATCACGAATTCGTTGCCCGTTGCGGGCAGGATATTGCGCACCGTCTGCGGGATGATGACGTGCAGCATGGTCTGCCAGTGCGTCATGCCGATGGCGCGCGCGGCGTCGAACTGTCCGGCATCAATGGAATCGATGCCGCCGCGCACAATTTCCGCCATATACGCGCCGGTGTTGATCGAGATGATGATGAAACCGGCGAACAGCCTGTCGACTTCATAACCGGTAGCCTTCGCAATGCCGAAATAAATTACCATCGCCTGTACCATCATTGGTGTACAGCGAAAGAGCTGTACATACATGCTGATAAGCATGTTAATGAATTTCAGCAGCCACCAAAGCGCGTTTTTGCTCTCGGGCTGTGGAATAGTGCGCACCACGCCCACGAGCAGCCCTATGATAAAACCCACAATGGTGCCGGAAATCGATAGCAGCATAGTGATGGCGATACCGCGCAATAACAGAGGGTAATATTGAGTTATAATTTTTAGAATGAATTCAAATGAACCCATGTTTTTAATATTTCCTATTCAACAACAAGTAGGGCGGGGGCTTGCTCCCGC
>DHAH01000019.1:35138-38019 GCA_002397345.1 Clostridiales bacterium UBA4959 | reverse complement strand
GGGAGCAAGCCCCCGCCCTACACATTTTTTAATTTTAATCTTTCGTAATTTTCGGCTGATTTTCAACCGCTTTTGTCATAATTTGTACACGCTCGTCCTCTTTTATACCGGCGAGGATCTCGTTGATTTTAGCAAGGAGTTCGTCGCTGCCTTTTTTAATGCCCGCGGCGATTGCGACCTGCTCTTCGGTGACGGTGAAGCCCTTCCCGGCGGCGAATTCGACGCTGACCATGTCAAGACCGGCGTTTTTAATGCTCTGCGCCTCGGGCTTTTCGGCGATATAACCGTCGACTATGCCTGAGTCGAGCGCGATGCGCATCTGGGCGAAGTCCGCCATGGGGTCTTTATGTATGACACCCGGTATCTGGTCGATAACCTCGTCATGCACAGTGCCGATCTGCCCGACTATAGTCGCGCCCGAAAAATCGTCAAGGCTGGTCGCAGAGGTGTATTTGCCGTCCTTTTTGACTATCATCACCAGTTCCGACTTGTAATACGGGTCGGAGAAGTCGATGTTTTCTTTACGCTCGGCGGTAGGAGACATGCCCGCGATGATAAGGTCGATAACCCCGGTTTCGGCTGAAACGAGTAGGCTATCCCATTCCAGCTTGACGATCTGCAGCTCCATGCCCAGTCCGTCGGCGATCTTTTTGGCGATTTCGATGTCGTATCCGCCGGCGTACATGACGTCGTCTTTTATCGGCACCGCGCCGTTTGAATCATCGGTCTGTGACCAGTTATAAGGCGGATAGTTGCATTCCATACCGACGCGCAGCGTGCCCTCTTTCTTTTTCGAGCAGGCGGGGAAGGCAATGACGCATGCGGAAAGCATTGCGGCAAGCAGAAAAACAGTTATAATTCTTTTCATTTTTCGATTTCTTCCTTTAATACTTACAAAAATAAATTTACATATCAGATAATAACATATTAACACGCTTTTTGCAAGAGCGAAAGGCGCAAAAATTCATAATATTATCATAAAGTTTGTGTTCATTCTCGCAAAAATAGTGATGAGCGCTGAGAACAGCCTCCGCCCCCGCGCACGTCACAATAACCCCGTCAATCTCCCAACTTAAGCGCGCGCACATCATTGCCGGTAAACAATAACAGCGTAAATTCACCGAAGAGCCGCGAGGTGATGCGGTCGGCATAACGTCGGCGCAGCTCGTCTCTGCCAAGATTGGTGTTTATTATTATCGGCGAGCCGCGGTTGATGCGCGTATTTACTATGTTGTACAGGCATGAAATGGTGAATTGGTTGGAAAGCTCGGTGCCCAGATCGTCGATGATAAGCAGATCGCACTCGAAATATTTCAGCGTGCGCTGAACCTCTCCATCCGTGTCGCCGCCATATGGACGACCGAAGCGCTCGTATTCAAAATCAGCAAAAATGTTTTGCGCAGTGTCGTAAACAACGTCAAAACCGCGTTCGATCACAACTCCCGCGACGGCGGTTGACAGATGAGTTTTGCCCAGACCTGTTCCGCCCATAAGCAGCAGATTACCTGATGTCGCGGGGTTAAAATTGTCGGCATAATTGCGGCAATGCTCGAGGTTATGCCGCAGTGTTTCCATTGATTTAGGGTCGCGGTGCTGCCGCTCCGGTTTGAAGGTGTCAAACGACTGGGTGCGGATCAGCGCGCCGATTCCGGAGCTTTCGTATCCGGCTAAAATCAATGTCTTGCGCAGGCAGGAACAAAGTCTTGTGCCCACAAACCCTGTGTCCAAACAATTCGGGCAATCATATTTTATTTTGTCATAATCTTCGGCGTAACCGTTTGCGGCAAGCAGCGCCGCGCGGTCGGCGGAAAGCTGTTTATTCTCCTGTCCCAGCTTAACGATGGCTTTTTCCAACGCGTCGCCCATCAGTTCCGTTGACAGACGGAACATACGCAGACCCAGTCCCGACAGCGCCCGGTCTATCTCACCCAGCTCCGGTATTGCCCTGTGCAGCTCGTCGCGCCGCATCTCCGCGTTACGTTCGGCGGAAAGCGCCTTTTCGGTGAATTCGCGCTTCAATCGGCGATAATTACTTTTATTGTAACCCATTTATAGCCACGCTCCTTGTATAACAAAACTGTAAGCTTTCAGCTTACTTCTTTCCCCATTTTATCGGGGACATTGTCTTTAACATCCGGCTTTGCTGCTTCTCCGCCTATTTTAGCGTAACTGCGCTTGAGCGCCAGCTCAAAAAATTCATCGGTGTCAAAACTGGGCGCGACGTCGCTGTTCAGAGCCGCTTTTTCCGTTTTACGCTTATCTTCCGCCGCGCTGATGTCCTCGAGCGTCCTATAGCCCAGCGTGTACCAGTTTTCAAGGATTTTATCCATATAAGGCAGGCTTGCGCGGTCGGTATACCCGACGGTAATTTCATACGCACGCGCGATAATCTCCGGGTCAAATTGCCACACATCGATCCAGCGCCCCATGATATCGTGTTCTTTTTTGGTAAGCGCCCGGCTGCCCAAGCCCAGCATTTCGCGCAGCTTGTATTCCATTGTTTTGTAATGATCTTTTTGTTTTATGTATGCGTCGAGCTTTACGGCGTCGTCTACGCCGTCCGCGGTCAAGCCGCAGGCGGTGCGCTCGACGTATCTGACGGAATTTTTCCCCTTCCCGGCGCAATAAGCGCAAACGAGCAGTACAAATTCCGGCTCCATACCCATATAGTCGCACAGAGCGACAAGCTTCGACGTCTCGGAGCCTGTGAAGATCCTGCCCAGCGCGCGCTGACATTCGTCAACAAGCTGCCCATAACGCCCGTCGTCGCGTTCAAGCAGCTCGGCAAGCTCCATGCCGGAATATGCGGGCGCTTGCGGGGTCGGCGTTTTGCCGCCCGCACCGTCCGACGGCGATTGTGCGGCACCCGCCGTATTTTCCG
>DHAH01000019.1:34389-34937 GCA_002397345.1 Clostridiales bacterium UBA4959 | reverse complement strand
CCGTCGGACATTTTTCCGCCCGCGCCCGATTTGGCTCCGTATGTTACCGCGCAGGAGAGCAGTCCGCGCTCCGCCAGCTCGGTTACAGCACGGTCAAGACCGACACGGTCAAGTCCCAGCTCAAGCGCGGCGCCGTCGGCGGCTGCGCTGTAATCGGAGCGCAGCCGTTCGTCAGCCGCCAGCCGGAACAGGACGCGCAGACGCGCGCCGTCAAGCTCCGCGGCTGCCGCGGGCAGCGTGATCGTCCCGTCGTTTATATTTATTGCGATGTCTGAAATGTTCATAGTTTTTCCCTTGAATGTAATCCGTAGCAAAGCGTCATGAGTGAATCGCCGATCCGCGCGTTGACGACGGACAGCGCGGCGGTGGAACGCAGCTCGATTTCGGTGAGATTCCACAACCCGCGGAAGCCGCTGTCGGCGATCAGCCTGTAAAACTCGGGTACTTCCGTGTCGTCACAGGCAAGTATCGCAATGTCGCGGCAGGGGATATTGTCCAGCTCGGATACATGGCGTAACTCGCACCCCGTAGGGAGCGACGCCCCCGTC
>DHAH01000019.1:32956-34266 GCA_002397345.1 Clostridiales bacterium UBA4959 | reverse complement strand
GTAGGGAGCGACGCCCCCGTCGCTCCGCCGTTCGCCCCCGTCGCTCCGCCGTTCGCCCCCGTCGCTCCGCCGTCTGTTTCACCGGTATAAAGCAGCGCGACGGCTCTTACGCCTCTCCGCGATAAAAAAGTCCCGGTCGCGGCGGCGATTCCCAGCGGTGTCGTACCGAAAATGACGGCGCCGGGATTATCGCCCGCACCCAGTCGGGACGCGACTTCGGCGTAGAGTGTCTTGACGCTGTAGCCATAACCCTGTTGTCCCAGCCCGCCCAGCGCGCACAAGTCGCCGCGCACCTGCGCCGCAGACATCCCGACCAGCGGGGCAAGCTCCTCCGACGATATGCGCAGCACACCGCTGTTAATCAAGCTGCGAAGACAACTGAAATAGCGCGGCAGACGGTTAATCGCCGCTCTGGATAATGGTTTCATGATGGCTACACTCCGTTAATGATAACTTAATTGCAGGCGAAGGTGTCGCACCCTGTGAATTTTATCCTTCGTCTATATCAATATCGTTCAAATATTCGCTCCCGTGTTCGGCGATGTACGCCTTTCGCGCGGGGAGGTTATCGCCCAGCATAGTGTCAAAAATTTCAAACGTTTGTTTTTCGTCGGCGGGCGTAACGGCGATGAGTTTCCGCGTCGTGGGGTCCATTGTCGTCAGGCGCATCATGTCAGATTCGTTTTCACCCAATCCTTTTGAACGCTGGACGGTATATTTCGCGTTGCCGAATGATTTTATAAGCTGCAGTTTTTCACGCTCGTCATATGCGAAGCTGATTTTATCACGGCAAGTCAGCTCGTACAACGGCGATTCCGCGATATAAATTTTCCCGCGTTTTATCAGCGTGGGCAGCAGGCGATAAAACATCGTGAGCAGCAGCGTGCGGATTTGATAACCGTCCTTATCGGCATCGGTGCAGATGATGATTTTTGACCAGCGCAGCGCGCGCTCGTCGAATTCGACGAGATCGCCCTTGACCTTGCCTTTCAGCTCGACGCCGCAGCCGATAACTTTCAGCAGATCAACGATTATTTCATTTTTAAAAATCTTATCGTAGGTCGCCTTTAAACAGTTGAGCGTCTTGCCGCGCACCGGAATAATCGCCTGAAATTCAGCGTCGCGCGCCAGTTTGCACGAAGTCATCGCCGAGTTGCCTTCCACGATGTAAAGCTCCCGGACTTCCGGGTCTTTTGAGCGGCAGCCGACGAACCGCTCGACGCGGTTTGATATGTCCGTAGAGCCGGCCAGCTTCTTTTTCAAATCGAGCCGCGTTGATTCGGCGTGCTCGCGGCTGCGCTTGTTGACGA
>DHAH01000019.1:32515-32814 GCA_002397345.1 Clostridiales bacterium UBA4959 | reverse complement strand
CGGCTGCGCTTGTTGACGAGCACTTGTCCGCATAGGCGCTCCGCTTCGGTCGGGTTTTCGGCGAAGTACACCTCAAGGTTGTGGCGCAAAAACGCCGTCATCGCCTCGGCAATGAAGCTGTTGTTTATCGCTTTTTTTGTCTGGTTGGCATATGAAACCAGCGTGGAGAAGCAGTTCGTGACAAGCACTAAACAGTCCTCCACATCGGCGAAGGTGATTTTCGATTCGTTTTTATTATATTTGCCCGCGCCCTTCAGCCAGCGGTCGATTTCCGCCACAAACGCGCTGCGCACCGCCTT
>DHAH01000019.1:31760-32300 GCA_002397345.1 Clostridiales bacterium UBA4959 | reverse complement strand
GGTGTTCGAGCAGCAGAAGGCGCACTCGACCTTAAGTTTGTATTCGTCTTTATCTGCGCGGTCGCGACCGGAGGTTTCGGTTTTCCAAAACACCGGCTGAGTCAGGCTGCCCTCGCCGGCCAGTTCGGCGACGTAGTCGATAATGCCGTTTTGGTATAAAAAAGTGTATTCATCAAAGCTGTCGCTTTTGACCGAAGTTTGCCAAAACAGTTTGAATGTTGTGCCCGCGTTGACTACCGCCTGCTTTTTAAGCGTGGAGATGTAAAACTCCAGCGGGATATTGATAGCGGTGAATACCTCAAGATCAGGTTTCCAGCGCTGGATCGTGCCCGTGCGGCGTTCACGTTTTAAAAGCGGCGTGACGCGCAGCACGGTATCGGTCTGCGATTTGGTCGTTGCGGCGTCGAGCGTGATGATTTTACCGTCCGCTCCGATGGGGCAGCCCTTTTTAAAACTGACTTCGCTGCGGTTCTCACCGTCGAAAGAAATGACCTCCATATATTCCGATGAGTATTGTGTCGCGCACGCGCCCAGTCCGTT
>DHAH01000019.1:21087-31562 GCA_002397345.1 Clostridiales bacterium UBA4959 | reverse complement strand
TGCCGCCGGCGTAAAGCTCGCAGTAGATAAGCTCCCAGTTATACCGCTTCTCCTTTTCGTTCCAGCCGAGCGGCACGCCGCGTCCCGAATCGGAAATTTCAATGCTGTGGTCGGAGAACACCCTGATCTCGATGGTATTGCCGTGACCCTGGCGCGCTTCGTCCACAGAGTTTGAGAGTATTTCGAACACCGAATGCTGACAGCCCTCGAGCCCGTCCGAGCCAAAAATGACCGCGGGGCGCTTACGCACGCGGTCTGCGCCCTTCAGCGCGGTAATGCTTTGGTTGTCATATGCTGCGTTTTTCTTTGCCATTTATTGAACCTTTTATTATTTTAACGTTTGTATATTGTAGGGCGGGGGCTTGCCCCCGCCTTATTGCATTTTTCATGTAAGAGATATAGTTTCTGAAACGCACCTGTCTTGCGGTGCGTTTATTATTTTTGCTCCGCTACAATCTTCAAATTCCGCTCGATTACGCTCCTGCCGCGCCATGAAAAAGCACGGGACGCGAACTCGTCTTCGGTCATTGCCGCCAGCCCTTCTTCGGTTGGACGGAGTATCAAATCGCGCCGGAACCATTCGATGGGCGTTTCCTCGGGTGAAATATTATACGGGCACACGAGCTGGCAGGTATCGCAGCCCCAAATGGTTGCGTCCGCCCCGCGCTCGCCGCGCATAAGCGCCTCGATTTCATCACCGGGCGCGGATTTCGCCTGTGTCAGCGACGACAGGCATCGGGCGCGCTTGTCAACAGCCTGCCCGTCGATGCACTCGCAGGGGCAAGCCGCGCGGCAGTTGCCGCAATGTCCGCATAATTCGACCTCGTATTTTTTACCCGATTCATCAGCCGGAATATCGCAGATCAGCTCGCCCAGAAACATAAACGAGCCGTATTTGCGATTTATGAGCAGCCCGTTGTCGCCGATCATGCCCAAACCCGCTTTTGAAGCTGCTCCGACTTCGCCGATAGGCGAATTGTCCGCGAAACACTCGAACTTAACGCCGGGGAAACGAGGGTTAAGCCGCTCCCGCAGCTCGTTCATCAGCTCGGCGAAAAAGAGATGATAGTCGCGCGGTACGGCGTAAAGACTGATGCTGCGCTGACAATGCGTATCGCCCGCGGCATCGTGTGAAAAATACGGCGCGGCGAACATCAACACGCTATGCGGCTCAAATCCCAGCGCGGCGATCTTGTGCGGCGCGATGACACGGCACTCGGAAAAGGGAAGCGGCTCTCCGCAAAGGACGGACGCGGAGGTCAGTATTGACTGTGCGGCGGCGAAAAAATCGTTGTTTATCATGATATTTATTATATCACGCGCAGACGGGCGTTGTCAACAACGGGAAGCGGTGATTCTATATCAACCTCGCACCTGCGAGGGCGTTAATAAATGTAAATAATTAAATATACAAGTAAAATTCTGCTTGCAAATCGCACGGGGGTGTGTTATAATGGGCGCAGCAATTTTTTTTAAGCATAAATTTAATAAGCGCGGCGAATCAGACGCAATTTTTTAAAATTATTGTAATAAGAGCGCTCGATTAAGTTTATGCCGCTGTGGCGGAACAGGCAGACGCGACGGTCTCAAAAACCGTTGGATAACACCGTACCGGTTCGATTCCGGTCAGCGGCACCATGAAGAAAAACAAGCCTGTCGGGCTTGTTTTTTTGCAATAAACGTTATGTGCTGTACATTCGCGTTATAACTTTTCTCTTTCCTTGTATTTTTCATGATATTTGTCCTTGCGGGCAAGGGGACAATTTACGTCTTAAAAAGACATATGCACATTCGTGCGAGAGGGGGTGTTTAGATGTTGCAATTTTTAACCTTCGCGATCATTTTCGGCATTATGATGTACATATGGAGCTTCGTTTTTTTAAACAAGAACAATGACAAGCTGCACAACGCGTTTTTAAGCCTGATCAGTTTTGTTATGTTGTGGATGGTGCTTTCGATGTGCAACACCTATAACAGCACCTCTGTTTTCGGATTGATTCTCAAGACGGTTTATTGGCTCTGCATGATGAGCCTTTCGATGTTTTTCTTATTCTTTGTGTACAGGCTGATCCGGAAGAAGCTTGATGCCGCGTTTTATATTTTCGCGGGCATCAACACTATTACTATAATCATGCGCTATTTTTACCCGATTGACTATTCCGATCCCACGTTCTGGAGGCTTTCACTGCCCGTCGTCGCGCCGATAATGTCCGCGTCGTTTACGCTGCCCGCCGCATACGCGCTCATCCTGCTGATCCGGCGCTATTTATTAACGCGCGACCCGCAACAAAAGGCGCAGATACAATACATCTTTCTCGGCGTATTTCTGTCTGTATCTATCAGCGTGATTTCCGAATATGTGCTGCCCGCCGTTTTCCATATACATCTTGGGATTTCCCTTATGTATATAGCCATCCTGATATTTATCGTCTGCATGTTTGTTTCAATTATGCGATACAAACTGATGAATATGCGCTCGGAGTATATTTATCGCAGGCTGCTGTCCGATTCGCCGGAGGGCGTCCTGCTGGTGAACAGGCACAGGAAGATCATATATGCCAACAACGCCGTCAAACGTATTTTGCACAGCTACGGCATTACGGACGGGAATCTTGTCGCCGATTATATTCCCGGTTATTCTTTTGAAGAAAATTATGTGGAGCATGAGGTGAGCGTTGATACCTCCGGCGGCGTGATACAGATCTCCCTCACGCAATATCCCACAGACCCCGGATACAGCGACTCGGCAAAGATATTAAAGATTACAGATGTAACATTGGCGAAGCGGGAAAAAGAACTGCTTGCCAAAAAAGCTATCACCGACCCTTTGACAGGGTTTTATACCAAGCAATATTTAAACGAACGCTGCCTTGATTGTGCGGGCGCGTCGCTGTCCGTATTATTTATTGATATTGACAATTTAAAAAGCGTCAATGACCGGTATGGCCATATGGCTGGAGATAAAATATTAGAAGCGGTTGCGGTTTATATAAGAAACAATGTCCGCGGCGATACAAAAATTATTCGCTTCGGCGGTGACGAATTTGTAATATTGCTTGAGGGTACATCAGCCGACGACGCGTGCCGGATTGCCGAACGTATTTGCCGCGGCGTTGCCGATATGGACCTCGACCATTATAATCTGAGCCAAAAAGTATCGCTCAGCATCGGGGTGGCAAACAATCTGATGCTCGGTATATGTTCTGTCAGCGAGCTGATTAAAAAAGCTGATACGGCGATGTACAAATCAAAAAGCGTCGGTAAAAACAACGTTACACTTTTCACGGAAACGGACAATGACAATTTAAAAGAAATGCTTTGCATATAAAAGGAGCAGCCTAATGCCGGACATCATTCGTGTTACAGGACTAAATAAATCCTTCAAGCTATCAGCCAAACAACAGAAACTGGAGAATACAAAAGAAAAAGTGATCCACGCGGTAAACAACCTTTCTTTTACCGCGGATAAAGGCGAAATATTCGGACTGCTCGGTCCGAACGGCGCCGGTAAAACCACCACGCTCCGTATGCTTGCGACACTTATCAAGCCAGACAGCGGCGACGCTCTTTTGGACGGAGCCAGCATCGCGAACCAGCCGGAGCTTGTTCGCGCGAAAATCGGATTTTTGACCAGCGAATTGAAGCTTGAAGAATTTTTTACCCCCGACTATCTCTATGATTTCTTCTGCGCGCTTCATGGCATAGACCCGGCGGTGCGCAACGCGCGTAAAAAAGAAATATTCAATAAATTCGGCATAAATGAATTCGCGGGCGTAAAGGTTGCCAACCTGTCCACAGGTATGAAGCAAAAAACCAGCCTTGCCATTTCGCTTGTGCACGATCCCGGCATCATCATCTTCGACGAGCCGACTAACGGGCTGGATGTAATCACAGCCAAAGTCGTTACGGAATATCTTATCGAGCTGCGGTCGCGGGGTAAAACCATTATCGTTTCCACGCATATCTTCAGTCTGGTTGAAAAAATCTGCGACAGGGTCGGCATTATAATAAAAGGTAATATGACAGCCTGCGGTACGCTTGATCAAATCCGGGCGGGGAAGAGCCTGGAGGATAGGTTTTTTGACATTTATTCGGAGACGGTTGGGACAATATGAGAAACAATGTACTTATAATAATTAAAAAAGAGCTTGCCCGCTTTTTCGGCGACCGCAGACTGATGCTTTCCGCCGTTCTGCTGCCCGGCATCATGATTTATGTAATGTATACCTTCATGGGGGATGCTCTAAGCGGCATGCTTAATACGGATGAAAGCTATAAGTATACAATCTCCGTGGTTAATATGCCCGAATCATTTTCAGCTATGGCAGGCAATCTAAACGCGGATTTCACCGTTATCGGCGCGGACGAAATTGAAGCCAGAAAAATCGCTGTTTCCGAAAAAAAGGAAGACCTGCTTGTCTTGTTCCCCGAAAATTTCGACGCGCTAGTCGCGGCATATGACACAAAATCGGGCGAAAAGGCGCCGCAGGTGTCGCTATACTATAACACCACGCGGACAGAGTCAACCACGATAGTAAACACAATGACCGAGATGCTCGACGCTTATGAAAGCTCTCTCGCCAATAAATTCGATATAAACGCGGGCGGCGAAAATTATAATCTCGCCACGGAAAAAGATACCTCTGGCTTCATGTTTTCGTCAATGCTGCCCATGCTGCTTATGATATTCCTGTTCACGGGCTGCATGGCGATTGCGCCCGAATCGATTGCCGGCGAAAAGGAGCGCGGGACAATTGCCACCATGCTCATTACGCCGGTGAAGCGCAGCGAACTTGTGATGGGAAAAATCATAGCCCTTGCGATCGTCGCCCTGCTTTCTGGCGCGTCGAGCACGGTGGGAACGCTGTTGTCGCTGCCGAAGATGACAGGCGCCATAGACGGCGCGTCAGCCGCTTTTTACAGCCCCGCCGATTACATCATGCTCGCGGCGGTGATATTGTCCACAGTACTGTTGTTTGTATCGATTATTTCCATTATATCCGCTTTTGCTAAGACCATTAAGGAAGCTCAAACCTCCGTCGCGCCGCTGATGATTGTTGTGGTGCTTATCGGAATAACCGGCTTGTTCACCGGTAAATCGCAGAGCGGGGCCGCGTATTATCTCATACCTGTCTACAACAGTGTGCAGAGCATGGTGGGGATATTCTCGTTCGAAGCGTCGATGCCTTATATAATAATTACCGTAGCCGTAAACCTTATCCTGTCCACCGTCTGCGGCTTCGTGCTCACCAAGATGTTCAACAGTGAAAAGATAATGTTTAACAAATAAACTCGCGAATGGGGACGCCGGCAATGGCGTCCCCAAAATTATCAGCCTAAACAGCCGGTAAATCAGTGAAATAAGTTTATTTCATAAAGATATTGTATTTATTGTTCATTGGTGATATAATAGCGCATAATAAAAAATTAATAAAAAAGAAGGTTGTAATGCTAAAATTCGATAACTAATGAAAAAATCCGCGTTAAAATTCATATATCCAAGTTTTTGGCACGGACTTTTATCGAGTTTATAATCGAATTTAAGTATAAAAACGGCGGATTCAAATGTAGCTTCTTGATATGCCCGGATAAAAACAGACCGTGCGATCAAAGCCGTGATGGGCATATGCCATTGCGGCTTTTGATATTTACATGAAAATTGCTATTATATTTATCATATAATTAAAACGAGCGGGGGTAATCCACCGCGTAAAATATCTGATTACAATAAAAAACAGGAAAGCTTTATGAATATAATTGTTGTGGGCGACGGCAAGGTGGGTCTTGCCATCATCGCTCAGCTCTCCCGCGAGGGACACGATCTTACGGTTATCGATTCCAACCCCAATGTGTTGGAAAACAGCGTCGAACAATGCGATGTTATGGTGATACGCGGCAACGGAGCTTCTTTGTCGGTGCTGCGCGAAGCCGGAGCCGATAATGCCGACCTGCTCATCGCAGCCACCAGCACCGACGAGGTTAATATACTCACCTGCATTCTCGCCCGCCGTCTTGGCACACGACACACAATCGCGCGTGTCCGTAATCCGGAATACGCCGAACAGCTTCATTTCCTGCGCGAGGAGCTGGGTCTTTCCATGACTGTCAATCCCGAGCTTGACGCGGCTACCGAGGCATACCGCATTTTGCAATTTCCCTCGTTCCTCCGACGCGAAACCTTCGCGAAGGGCAGGGTAGATCTTGTTGAGCTGCGTGTTGGAGCGGATTCGAGCCTGAAGGACATTTCCCTGAACCAACTGCACAAAGCTGCGCCGGTCAAGGCGCTAGTCTGCGCGGTGGAACGCGGGGGCGAGGTATTTATTCCGGGCGGAGAATTTACTCTCAGAGAATGGGATAAAGTATATGTGACCGCCGCTTCCGCCGACCTGCCGCGCTTGATAAACGGATTGGGGCTTGATAATCACAAGGTTCGGAGCTGCATGATTATCGGAGGCAGCCGTATTGCGTATTATCTTGCGACAATGCTGCTTAAAAGCGGGGTTTCGGTTAAAATTGTAGAAAGTGACGCCGCACGCTGTGACGAGCTGTCTGATCTGCTGCCGAACGCCATAATCATTCACGGGGACGGCAACCGCCAGCGCCTGCTGCTGGAAGAGGGGCTGAAAGAAACCGACTCCCTCGTCACGCTCACCGGTATGGACGAACAAAACATCTTCCTTTCCCTTTATGCCAATCACGAGGGCGTGCGGAAGGTAATAACCAAAGTAAGTCAAAATGAGTATTACAATACCATTCAAGAGATGGGCATCGGCTCTATTATCTGCCCCAAAGCACTTTCCGCCACACGCGTGACACGGTATGTCAGGGCGATGGCAAACGCGATCGGTGGATCGGTTATCGCAATGACAGAGCTTGCCGACGGTCGTGTCGAAGCGCTGGAGTTTTTAGCTACGAATAAAACGCTGCATTTGAACAAACCCCTCACCGAAGCCCCTATAAAACCGAACTTTCTTATCGCCTGCATCATTCGCGGCGGGAAAACGGTTATTCCGCAGGGAAGCGATTGCATAAAAGAAGGAGACGGTGTTATTGTTATCGCCTCCGGCGAGCTGGCTGCGACCGATTTAAATGATATTTTCGAATAAATAACGCGTAAGGATTTTTTAGCGTGAAAAATACAGTAAAAAGGAAAACCCGCGCTACAAACGCCAAAAAGTTTATAATGGGCTATTTGTGCGCGTTGGTGCATGGCGTTTCATATCATGAATTCTAAAATCATCCTGCGGATTTTGGGTAACTTATTTCTTATCGAGGCGCTGTTATTGATCCCGTCGCTGGGGCTGGCTGTTTATGACAACAAGCCTCTTGTCTTGCGCGCGATTCTAATTACCATGTTGATTCTGGCGGTTCTCGCCGTCGTCATCCGAATTTCCATAAAAAAACCGGAGGGCACATTTTATGCCCGGGAAGGTTTTTTATTGGTGGCGCTCGCTTGGGTGCTGTTATCCGCTTTCGGCGCGCTCCCCTTTTATCTCAGCGGAGAAATTCCCCATTATGTTGATGCTTTTTTTGAAACTGTGTCGGGTTTTACCACCACCGGTTCTTCGATTTTAACCAATGTGGAGGCGATGAGCCGTCCCCTTTTATACTGGCGCAGCTTTACCCACTGGCTGGGCGGAATGGGTATTTTAGTGTTCATGATGGCGGTTATGCCGAACGTTGGAGGCAGCGGCGATTTCTTTCATCTGCTCCGTGCGGAGAGCCCCGGCCCGTCGATTGAAAAACTGACACCGAAAACACAGCGGCACTCCATGATTTTGTATAGCATATACATAGTCATGACATTGTTATGTTTGGCGCTTTTAATCATAGGCGGTATGCCCCTGTTCGACAGCATCTGTACCGCTTTTGGTACAGCCGGAACCGGCGGGTTCGGTATAAAAGCCGATTCAATGGCGTCATATCCGCCGTTTTGTCAGGGTGTTGTCGCCGTTTTTATGATACTGTTCGGCGTTAACTTCAATATCTACTTTTTTCTGCTTATGCGCAGGTGGAAAGATGCCTTCTTTGACGAAGAGCTGCGGCTTTATCTGGGGCTTATTGCCAGCTCGGTTATTATCATTACGATAAACGTATCCCATCTGTTTAAAAACGTATTTGAAGCGTTCCATCACGTCTTTTTCTCGGTGAGCAGCGTTATGACTACCACCGGATTCGCAACTGCCGATTTTAACCAATGGCCGGAACTGTCGCGCGCTATACTGCTGATATTAATGGTTTTCGGAGCGTCAGCCGGCTCCACCGCCGGAGGTATAAAAGTCATACGGCTGCTGATGATGGCAAAATCCACCGGGCGTGAAATGCAGCGGATGCTACATCCCCGCTCGGTGAGGTCGGTTCGCATCAACAACCGGCCTGTGGGAGAGCAGGTACTGCGCGGGGTCAATGTTTACATAAACTGCTATCTCGCGATCTTAGTTGTTTCTTTTTTAATAGTCTCAATCGACGGCTTTTCACTTGAAACGAATTTATCTGCGGTGATAGCCTGCTTTAACAATATCGGTCCGGGCTTGGGAATGGTGGGGCCGGCTGGGAATTTCGCCGCGTTCTCTCCGCTGAGTAAGATTGTTTTAACCTTTGATATGCTGCTGGGACGCCTTGAAATATTCCCCCTGATAATCTTTTTCAACCTGCGTTCCTGGAACCGAGTCACATAACGGGGAACGGGGATACGCGTGTGGGGGAGAAGCTCCCCACACACCCCGCAGAGATAAGGAATATTTTTGTTTGTACTGCTTATGGGAAATATAGCAAACAGAAAAATAGGGACTTATCCCCTCTTTAAAAACCGCGCCGCGCGTATGAGGCACTTGCCTATACGCGCGGCGCGGTTTTTAGTATAAGTGCGGGGGAATGCTCCCGAAGTTTTATTATTGCCCCATTCTTCCTTCCGCTTCGGCATCGGCTTTGGTCGGGTGTACTGTGCCGGCGGGATGCTGCGGCGGGGCGTAGAACGTGAGAATCTTTATCGGCGTACGCCCTGCGTTTGTCACGTTGTGCCATGTTCCCATCGGAACGAACACACCGTCGCCCGCGCCCACGGGCGCCATAAGCGTGAGGTTGTTTTTTGTGCTGCCCATCTGCGCAACCCCACGTCCCTGCATAATGTAGATGAATTGGTCCACTTCGGGGTGAACCTCTAACCCGATATCACTGCCGGGCGGAATGCTCATGACCGTTGCCTGCATATGATTGCCGGTCCAGATTGCGGCGCGGTAATTATCATTGCGCAGCGCTTCCATTCGGACGTTCGTTACATAGGGGTCAGGGCCGTTATCGGTGGGGGTATACATGGCGCGTTTGTTATGTATGTTAATCGCTATTCACCTCAATTTAAAGAAGAATTAATGCGATTTTAGAAAATCGCGGTTGTTTTTACCATACTTCATTATATGCGGTGAATATAAACATGTTCAAATTTGCGGGGCAAGTGTTCCTGCCGGTTATATGGATTTTATTGCGCATACGACCGACTGGGCAGGCTTGCGGCGTCATGCGCCGTTGCTTTTTCGTGCGATCGTTTCGGGCGCTCCTCTAGTCATCCATTTGACAGTGACCTCCGGCGGGTCAGAACCATCGTGCGCGCAGGAAAATGAAACCGCGTTGATACCTGCGAGCAGGGAAGCGTCGCCCGTGACGGCGGCTTTTTCAAGGAGATTGTAATTTTTATCGGTGACCTGCGCCTCTCCGTCGAATGAGTATAGCAGATATTGCGAATCTTCCACTGTACACTCAAATGAAATGCGTCCTGTGGGTGTAATGAACACGGGATTTTTAATTGCGCCGCCCCCCTCGACCCTAAGACGGAAAGCGAATTTGCCCTCATATTCGTTTGACACACTCCAGTCGGCGCCGCCGCTTTGACCGGGCTGCATTTCGGATAAATCACAGACAAACGGTTTTGAAATCATCATCGGATAGAGAAGGAAGGTTTCGCCGGCGTCGTCCGTTTTTTCAAGATGCCATTCGGTTGCTGGATCCCTCAGCCGCTGCTTCTGCTCATCTGTGAAAGAATCGGACAGACGGAGCGCGTCCCAGTTTTTCATCGCTTCGAGCAGCATGTCGATCTGACCGTGCTTTTTAAGCGTGCCGACCCGGATCGTCATGCCGTAGCCCGCGTCGAATCCGGCGGATTCGGACAGCGCCCATTCGAGGTCTTCGAGCGTGGAGCATTCAAATTTTCTCTCGGACAAGCGGATCAAAAACCATCCGAGCATTCGGGGAAACAGGTTGCGCCAGAAAAAGTCCTGATTTTTGATCCGGCTCTCCACCTGACCTGTGCGCATCGCTTCGCCCCATGGCTCGCCCCAGTTCATGCGGGTCGCCATGTGCCACGTCCAGTGGTCAAGACGGCTCGCGTCGTTTAGTACATTGTGACCCCATTGTCTCCAAACGCGGTCGACAAAGCGGTTGACGGCATATTGTCCGTGTCCTGTATAGGCGCACCCCTCCAG
>DHAH01000019.1:20292-20966 GCA_002397345.1 Clostridiales bacterium UBA4959 | reverse complement strand
CCTGTATAGGCGCACCCCTCCAGTCCGTCAAAAGAGATCTGCGCAAGTCCGGTCCGGTTATACAGCGCCGCGATGCGGTCGGCAAATTCATCCTGAAGCTCAATATCGGGAAAGAACGTATTATACGGATAATCCCACAGCCGATAAATCTTTTCCGAGGCATGATGCGCGGACGCGGCGGTGCCGAACGCCCCTCTGACACATCCGGAAAGACGGATTATACCGTCGAGTTCCTCCGATTTTGACCAGCGAACCAATTCATTGCCCATTTGCACAGTATTCAGGGACAGCGGATATTTGAAAAGCGCCGAGTATTCGACATCGATTTCGGTATCAGACTCGCCTATGTCCCGGACAAGCCGCAGCTCGCCCTGCTTCAGCAGATGCTGCGACGGAACAGGCGTGACATACGCGTCATTGGTAGTTGTGAAATTAGACAGGGTATGCGCGCCGACTTTGATTCCGTTTTCCGCTGCAAGCGCAACGAGCGTCCTAAACTGTTCATCCCCGCCGGGATAAGCCTTTTTACTGAAATTAAAGTGCCCCCAATCCTCAAAGGGGCCTTCCTGATAAATATATTCAAGTCCCGCGGTTTTCGCTTTTTCGAGTACAAAATGCCAGTTGTCCGCCGCAAAATCGGAGATCAGGTACGATTTCATCGCGGCGCGCGCCGC
>DHAH01000019.1:15773-20115 GCA_002397345.1 Clostridiales bacterium UBA4959 | reverse complement strand
GCGGCGCGCGCCGCTTTTCCCCATTCTCCGTCGAACATCGGATGCGGCAGCCCGTGCTCAATCTCGATTTCACCGATACGCGACAGAGCTTCGGCGCGTTTTGCGCCGAAGAGTGCTATCTTCGCGCCCGTGATTTGGGCGTCCTCTCCCGTGACAGGGAGTACAAGACAATCCGGTACATTCATGACACGCAGATATTCAACCGAATCTCTGCGTTTGCAGAAAAGATGAAGGACGCTGCCCCGGTCGGATTTAGTTGCGGCGCGTTCCGTTTCGGCGATGTTGCCGACGGAGACGCCGATTTCGTTTGAGGTATATGCGACGGCTGATGAATAACCCTGCGGGATACCGCCGATGGTTTTGATGTTCAGGGACTGCATGCCGAATACCGCCGCGCCTCCCTGCACCACACCGACGACTTCTCCGATCACATCGCAGAGTGTCAGTTCCACAGGCCCGAAAATGACGGCGTCGATTGTATCGGAAAGGGAAACCACCTCATAGGTAATGGAAACGTCGCTTTCCGCATACCTAAGACTGACCGTTTCGCCGCTGTCAAAAGAAAAGGTCATGAGACATTCGTCTTGTGAAACCTCCAGATTTACAGGAGATTTCATGTTTTTATCACAGCATACCGAGATCACGTTCCGGATTCCGTCCGCGAGAATATCCTCGCCGACGGCTTTGATGGCGGTATATTTTCCGGTGCGGTCAATTGATATTTCCGTATCACGTGTTTTAAGAACGAGCGTTGAGTCCATAAGATCCCTCCGTTTTAATAATTCCTCTAAATGGAACATATCAATTTATATTACCATATTACAGTCAGAAAAACAATAGCATCCCGTCAGAAAAAGCGGTTTAAAATCAAACAGTCGCCGTGGAAATGTCCGGATCAGTATAACAGGTTATACTGATCCTTCAATTTTAAAATCCTTAATATGCTCTCATTGATTCTTGCTTCGCTGATTACGCCGTTTTTTACCGCGGTATAAACGCCATTATAAGCATCCACAAAATCATTGGGCATCAAGATGATATCGACCCCTGCCAGGATTGCCGTGACAGCGCTTTCGGAAGAAGAATATTCTTTTATAATAGCGCCCATCTCCATGGAATCTGTAATGACCACACCATTATATCCAAGTTCTTTGCGAAGCTTTCCCTCGATCATCTCGGCAGATAAAGAAGCCGGGAGCTTATCGTCGGTGATGTTCGGCGCGGTTATATGAGAAATCATAACCATATCGGTTGTAGAAAACGAATTTACGAACGGAATTAATTCGCATTTTTTTAATTCATCCCACGTTTTATCGATTGACACATATCCTGTATGCGTATCGCCCTTTGTATCCCCATGCCCCGGAAAATGCTTGATACAGCTCATAATTCCTGATTCATGCAGCCCGGAGATTACCGCTGACACCATTTTAGCCACTAAATCGGGATCGCTGCCAAAAGAGCGGTTTCCTATTACGATATTTTCCGGATTTGTGTTGGTATCGGCAACCGGCGCAAAATTCAGATTAAACCCGTATTGAGATAGGTACAAACCTATGACTGATCCAACCTTTTGCGCGTTTGCGGGATCGCCGGTTTCCCCGATTTTTTGCATACTTTCAAATTTGGTCACATCAAAGTTTTGTGATCTTGCAATTCGCGCTACGCTGCCGCCTTCCTCGTCAATGCCGATAAATAACGGAATGGAGCTTTGTTTTTGCATTGCGTTTATAAAAGAAGTCAATTGTGCGGGGGTCGAAATATTCTTTCCGAACAATGCAACCCCACCTATGGGGTATTCTTTAAGAGTTTTTTGCATTTTTTCATCAAACTCCGTAACGCCATACTTGATTGAATCATTGATTTGTTCGGGCGTCAGATTTATCTGCAGCGCGTCTGGGCGTATAATAAAAAGCTGCCCTATTTTCTCTTCAAGGGTCATGCCTTCGAGCAGCTTTTCCGCCACGGATTTAGTTTCTTCGGCTGACGAAGTGTCCTCCGCTGCCGAATCAGCCGGCGGCATAGCGGTTGTATCTGTGGAAACGGGCGCGCTCTCATCCTGAGGAGAATTTCTATTGTTACTGCACGCTGAGAACATCAGCATTGATAAAACAAGCAATATGTGGATATAACGTTTCATATTTTGATCCTTGCTTATTAGAATAATGATATTATTATATCCAATAGACGATATTATTTCAATACAGCAAATTATGAACAGCACGCGCCGCGCGCGACTTATATTCAGTCGTGCGCGGCGCGCTTTCTTTCTATCTAAGCTGCAGGTAATCCCTGTATTCAATGTTTTCAATAACCGTGATATCTTTCCACGCGGCAATTTCCATTATAACCGCTTCGGCATCCCCCCGAACCAACGGATAATGATGCTGGAAGCCGTAAGCCATGATTGTATTCGTTAAATCAAGCGCTGAGAGCTTCCTGCCGTCGTGCGAAAGGTTCGCAATCCATCCGGAGCTGCCGTGATAGGTCGGCTGCTTGTCGATAATATCGCCGCTGAAAACCATCATAGCGTCGCAGTCGCGCGTAAGGCGCATACAGGTAAACGGCGCAGGCGCGAAATTCATCGTCGCGACGGGACCGGCGGAAAGCCAACCTTTTTCGGGGTCCTTCGGGCCGGGGTTAAAGTGCGTATCAATCCCTATGCTGCCGCCTTTTGCGTAAGTGCAGGAGCCGACGCCGCAGTGCCATAACTGCATTGTGTCGTCCTGCCGGTCAAATGAAACCAGATCCATAAGTATCGGTTCGAAGTCCGCCGCGTGTTTAAGCAGCAGCATGCTGACCGCCGAAAGGACATCGCCCTCGCAGGCGGTGATAAGTCCGTTTTCGTTAAGTCTGCCGAACACCGCACAGGGCGTAAATCCCCAATCCTGGCGGAAACGGGGCCAGCAGCTCATTGCGACAGCAGATGCGCCATTTTCCGCGGCGGTGTCCCAAACCGACTGGTAAACCATCGCGTTATAACGCAGTTTCCCTTTTGCGAACTCAGAGATAAAATTGGCGCTTCCGGCCATATCCGCGGACAGTGCGTCAATTTGTGCTTCGCTGTAACTTTCCGCACGGCTCTTGATGTCTCCGTATTCCACATCAATAACGTTCACGCCGAAACGGTTAAGCAGCTTTCTTTCGTCAAAATAGAAATCGGTGAATCCCGACGCGGTGCCGCCGATATGAAGCACCGTTGAGCCGCAGGTGTTTTTAACGGCGGAAATTGCGCGCAGCGTGACGGCGAGCCGCCGGGTGAAAAGCGCGTCGTCGGCATTGCCGAAAAACCACTTATATTTGACGTTTTTAAAGCTCAGGTATTCTTTTAATATACTGGCGTTCAGATTTATGCCGCAGAATGAGTTTTGCGGCAGCGGACCGCGGTTGGTCTGCTCGGGTACCGCCCACAAGCCGATATACGGCGCGGCGTCAGCTATGGCGTTGATAAGAAAACCCGATGCGAATGACGTGTTCTGTACCAGCAGCAGATCGACGCCCTCTCCACGGATACAAGCCGCGGCTGCCGCTGCCTGTGCCGGTGTATAAATCAGTTCATCGGTGATATAAAGCGTAAAATCCAATTCTTCGGATAGACGCTCAAGATCTTTGACGGAACGGTCGTGCTGCGCCTGCTTATCGCCGCGAAAATTAAGCTGGATTAGCGATATGTAGCCAACCTTCACCTTTTTACGGTCAGTCATCGCCGCGTGCCTCCTTCATGTTGCGCTCTTCAATGCCGCGCACTTGCGTATACGCGTTGCATAAAAACGCCTGCCTTTCCTCGGGCATTCCCTCATGGAAGGAGGTATCAAGCCATGTGTCAACCATCATAATAGCCATTTCCGGCGCTATAACCCAAGCGCCCATCGCCAGGACATTTGCGTTATTTATGACGCGCGCCATTCTGGCGGTATATACCGATTCGCATACGACGGCAAACGCGCCCCTGCATTTATTGGCTGCCATCGCCATGCCCGCGCCCGTACCGCAGAAAAGCAGCGCTTTCTCAGCCATGTGTTTTTCCAACGCTTCCGCGCCACTTGAAAAAACGGCTGGAAGTCTTCCGGCGACTGCATGCCCACGTCGATTAAATCATAACCTTTAGTGGTAAGGTGAGCTTTTACAACCTCTTTGAGCGGGAACCCCGACTTGTCCGAACCGATAATCAGTTTCATATAAACACTCCTTGTCAGCTTTTTCTTGAAAGAACGCGTTTTGCCGCACAAATGACGCCTTCGGCGTTCAAATTAAAATATTCTTTTAGATAGGAGAGACTGCCTACGATGCCGAACCGGTCACAGATGCCCAGCATCTCCACCGGCACGGGTAACTTCTTTAC
>DHAH01000019.1:1175-15646 GCA_002397345.1 Clostridiales bacterium UBA4959 | reverse complement strand
GCGGGTAACTTCTTTACAAGAAGCTCCGCGATAGCGCCGCCTAATCCTCCAACGACCGATCCGTTCTCGGCAGTTACAACGGCACGGCATTTATCAGCATAACATAATACCGTTTCTTCGTCCATGGGTTTGATGCCGTATGTGTTGATAACTGCGCAGTCTATGCCCTGAGCGGCAAGAACCTCCGCGGCGGTCAGCGCCTCGGGCACCAATATACCGGAAGCGAAAACCGCAACATCCGCACCGTCGCGAAGTATGGAAGATCCGCCTAACCTGAAATCACAATCGCTGTCATAAATTTTATAAAATTTTTTGCGGAGCATCCTGAGATAAACCGGACCTTCGGCGTCAACCAGCACAGGCAGCGCTTTTTTAAGCTGCGCCGAATCTACAATTTCCACGACCTTCATATTGGGCATCGCGCGCATGATAGCGATGTCCTCCATGGACATATGTGTGCCCCCGTTCAATTCGGCGGCGATACCCGGATCGGTGCCCACGATAATCGTGTGCAGATTTGCGTAAGCATGGCTGATCGCGAGCTGGTCATAAATGCGCCGTGTCGCAAATGGCGTAAACGATGTGATGAACGGCACTTTGCCGCAAGCGGCAAGCCCCGCGGCAATACCAGCCATGTTGGCTTCCGCGATACCCACGTCGAATGTTCTGTCGGGGAAATTAGATTTGAAGCGTAACGTGCCGTTGGCTTTCATCAGGTCTGCTTCAACCACGACTATACGCTCGTCGCGCGCAGCCAGCTCCATCAGCGTATCGCAGTATACCTCGCGGATCTCTTTTTCATCTGAAGCAAAATTCATCTGTTTTCCCCCTAACCCATCAAAACATCTTCGACCCGGTCAAATGAAACCGGAAAGTTGTGTGATTCGACGCGTCCCTCATAACCCTTGTATCCCTTGGCTTTAATGGTGTCAAGTATAATCATTGTGGGCTTTTTTGTCTGGCGCTGCGCTTGTTCTATTGCCGTTGCGATCGCTTCCATATCATGGCCGTCGGTTACGCGTATCACATCGAAGCCAAAGCTTGCCCAGCGGTCGCAGATCGGTTCCATAGTGTTAATCTCGTCGGTCGTGCCGTCGAGTTGCAGCTTGTTGTAATCACAAAACACGGTGAGGTTCCCCAGCTTGGAGTGACCCGCATACATTGCGGCTTCCCAAATCTGACCCTCGTCGCTCTCGCCGTCGCCGATGATGCAGTAGACACGGTAAGTTTTACTGTCGATACGGCCTGCCAAAGCCATACCTACAGCCGCGGAGAGCCCCTGCCCCAGAGAACCCGCTGTCATATCCACGCCGACAGTGCGCAGCATATCGCAATGGCTGGGCAGTCGGGTTTCCGGTGCGTTCAATGTGTCCAGCTCGCTTATCGGGAAATAACCCTTCATCGCAAGCATCGCATAAAGCGCCGGACCGGCATGGCCTTTGGACAGCACAAGCCTGTCACGGTCTGGCCAGCGCGGCTCCGAGGCGCGAATGTTAAGCTTGTCAAAGTAAAGCACCGTAAGCACTTCGACGATTGACAGCGCGCCGCCGACATGACCGACCCTCGCCTTGCCTATCATCTCCACGATGTGCCTGCGCGCCTGTGCGGCAAGCTTTTTTAGTGAGTCCACTTTTTCTCGTGTCATTATGAACCTCCTTTATTTCCCTGCGTTTTTGGGTTTTTATTAAAGCGATTATATACAGCTTTACACAATTAGTCAACACATTTAATATAGATAATATACATTTGTGTCAGATTATTATAATTGTGTTCATATATGGTTGCATAAAGCCGCGAGAGCTTAATATAGCGGCATAATGTGGATAAATCGTAAATATTGTAAAAACATTTTGTTTGTTATTGCAATAACATATGAAACGTAATATAATAATTATCAACTTAAATATTTGTATTACTTTAACAAGATAACTAAGATAAGGAGTGGTTTTATAAGCAAAACGTAATAAAAAAGCCCCGGATTATTTCTTGATATATCCATTGATTTAAAGGGAAGGTGATTATTTTAAAGCTGTATTAATTAATATTCCTCTTGTTATCAATAGCGGCATAAATCACGGCATTATTAAAAAATATTATAATTAAGTGAGGAAAACCATGAAACATTTATCCAAAATCGCTTCAATGCTGCTTGTTTTACTTATCACGGCATCCGCCCTCGCATCCTGCGCGGAAAATAAAGCCACCTCCAAAGAACCCGCTATTGATGAAACTGTTGAAACGCAAACAACCGAAACAGAAAAGCTGCTGCCCAATTTACCTAAAAAAGACTTTGAAGGGTATGAGTTCCGCGTGCTTACCAAAGGTAATTGGGACGTGCATTGGAAAACCAAAGACATATACGCGGAAGAGCTGAACGCCGACCCCATAAACGACGCCGTTTTCAACCGCAACAGCAAAATCGGAGAACAGTACAACTTCTCGATAAAAGAGATCGGGCAATTTTCCGACTATACAGGCGCCGGGCAGAAGAGCGTCGTCTCAAATTCCGATGATTTTGACATGTTTGCGATCGGGTTGGGTACGCTGGGAAACTACTCGACAAAAGGATATGTTATGGACTTGAAAACAATAACATATATGGACCTTGAAAAACCGTGGTACGACCAGAACGCCAACAGTTCGCTTTCCATTGATCATAAACTTTTCGCCACGACCGGCGATCTTATGGTCATGGACAACGACGCCACATGGGTGTTATTGTTCAATAAACAGCTTGCGAATGAATTGCAGCTCGGCGATCTGTATCAGGCTGTCAATAACGGCGTGTGGACGATTGACAAGCTTTACGAGTGCGTGCGGTTTGCTTCCAGCGATCTCAACGGCGACGGCAAATTGAACGAAAACGACCAGTGGGGCATCGAGGGCGAGGGTTTCAATACCTTTGCCCTGTGCGCGGGTGCGGGTTGCCGTGTAATCTCCAAGGACAGCGACGACATGCCCTACATATCGATAAACACACCGGAATTTATCGCCGCTTTTGATAAAGCTATCAAAATTAACTCACGCAAAGGCGACATATGCTTTTATGTTTCCAACTATACAGGCAAATTCTCTGACGTATGGTCAGGCTGCATGGATAAAATATTCTCGGACGGCAGAGTGCTGTTCAACTTCGCGGGCATGAATCGCGTGACCCTGTTCCGCAGCATGGACACGGACTTCGGCATTTTACCCGTGCCAAAATATGATGAGGCTCAGAAAAACTACCACTGCCCGGTTAGCTGCGGCTGCGCATCAAGCATAATGATACCCAAAACCGTCATCGATCTCGACCGCACGGGAATTATCATCGAGGCGCTTTCAGCCGAATCGTATTACACGCTCACCCCGGCTTATTACGACATCGCGCTCAAAACTAAATATTCGCGTGACGAGCAGTCGTCGGATATGCTCGACCTTATATTCGCGTCGAGGATATATGACCTTGGCAATATCTTTGATTGGGGCGGAGTTTTTTCCCTGCCCGGCAACCTCACCGAAAAAGGCTCCTCCGACTTTGTCTCCGCTTACGGTAAAATTGAGAAAGCGGCGGTAAAAGCTATGGAGAAAACTTTAAAGGCTTATGGTGAGAACCCATAAAAAGCGGAAAGATTATTTCGGCTGCTGATAAGGGTATTACAGAGATACATAATGGCGGGTAAAAGCAGGAACAATTTTACCCGCTTTTCTATTTTTTAATAATTTTCACGCGCAAGTTTGTAAATGAGATCAAACGCGAACTCAAGTTCAACAAGCGAACAATGGTTTTGCACGAAATGCGTGGTGCAGCATATCCAGCGTTTTCCCCGCAACAGAGAGAATACGCGGCGTATCTCGTTTTCCAGATGCCTGTAATTGCCGAATCCCAAAGTCGTCTGTACGCAAATTCCGCCCATAATAGCGAAGCGGTCGCTGTAATTATCCAGCCACAGCGAATACGGCATATTTGCGCTTTCCTGCCATGGATGTATGCAGTTTATACCTATATCCGCCAGTTCGTCTACTACCGGCGCGATACAGCCGTCCGAATGCAGACTGGCAAGCGCGCCTCTGGAATGCACGTGGTCGACGACCGTTATAAGATTTGGTTTTATCAGCTTTTTCCATGTCGAGGGTGAAAACATGAGGTTGTTTTGCGCGCCCCAGTCATCGGAAATGTGGATCATATCGGCTCCGCATTCCAGACAATGATCCGCGAATTTTTTCGTCCATTCGGCTTGGCGTCTGTATAATTCACCCAGTTCGTCGGGATATTCCGCAAGATATAATAACTGATCTTCTATTTTAAATATACCGTTGAAATTTTCAAAAAAGCCAGGTGTCTGGACATAACAAAAACGTCCGCGCTCTTTATGAAAGTCTATATTGCCGCGAATATTTTGATAATCCGATATGCGATCTGGATCTGTGAAAATGTCAGCGTCCAGCAGCATATCGGGCGTCATTTCATCACATGAAGCGCGTATGTTATTTATGACAGTGTTGTTGAATGGCCCGGGACCGCCAAAAATATGTGCCGCGTCAAAACGGTATTTATCTTCAAATGCTGATACATACCCATAGGATGAAGCGATAGGACCGCTCAAATTGGCGCTGACCCAGCCATATATTGGCGTCCGGTCGACGGGCAGACCGAGAATAGCATTTTTGACACGCTCGGCAGAAGTCATTTCATCGTGTGTCGTTGGCATAATAGAAACCTCTTTTTTATAATTATTCTGAATATTCCGCTTGTAATATTCTTTCGGTGTGATTCCGGTATATTTGCGGAAGTTTTTATAAAATGTCGGAAGGTCACGAAAACCGCAGGCGTAGCAGATCTGCTCGTTTGTCATTTTTCCCGTGCGGATCAGCTTGCACGCTTCGTTCATTCGGTATTCATGAAGATAATCAGAAAAGTATTTTCCCGTATATTTCTTAAATATCCGGCTGAGATAACTTTTCCCGGTGAATACATGTTTCGCCGCGGCGGCGATTGTTAAATTCGGATCGTTAAAATTTGTGTCGATAAATTTACAGGTGTTTTCAACAAGAGAAAGACTGCAGTTTGTAAATTTATAAGGAATAACATTGTTTGAATCCTGTTGAATATAGCGTACCATTTTGGTGAGAAAAACTATTATCTCGGCGTTTATTATATTTAATGAACCGATCTGCATATTTCTGTATTCGTCGTTTATATCCGAATACAGACGATCCAAATCATCAAATTGCCCGGCGTTGAGACTAAGTTTCATTACTGAAGTGTCGTCATTAAGTATTTCGACGGAGAGGTGTTTGTATATGTCGATTAGCTGAAAATCCGGACATTCTGAAGAAAAAATAAACTGCGGCAAAAATATAAGGTTTTTAACCAGAAGTTCTTTATAATTAAAATCGTCAGACATAAAGAACGCATGCGCAACACCGCGATTTATAATGTATATATCACCTTTTTTGCATTCAAGAACTTTATCGCGTATCTGATGATACCCGCCCCCCGAAGCCACATAGCAGATTTCGATAAATTCATGATAATGAAAATTTTGATCTTCAAACCCCCAACAAAATGCTTTATTCAAAAACACAGGTATGGATTTCAACTCCGGGATTTCCAATAATTTTGGAATACATTCGTGTCTTTGCATATCAACGCCTCTCCTATGTAGGTTTATAATAATCTTATATCATTGAAAGCCCGAGATGTCTATATTGATTTGATAACTTTATTATATTTTAGTGTGGACGAAACAATATAATGAACCATGAAGTGGCAGCTCACCATTCAGACATCTGCCGTAATTAATGAAAATATTGAGATAACCGCCTTATATATATCGCAAATATACAAAAATAGCACCGAAACCATATAATATTAAGATGAAAACAAAATTGTATCAATAAAAAATCAATGATATAATGACTAAAAAGTAAATAATTGATAGGCGTAGATTGTACAATATTATGAACGGGTTTTTTGTACTTGTGTATCATATTTCAGAATGTATGAGGTGAATGATGTTTAATACGAAAGCAGTTCGGTTCAGGCGCTGTATATTACTGTTATTCTCCCTTTTATTCACTCTTTCGACAGTATCATGCGGCGAAAAAAAGGCGCAGACGCAGATCGAAAACACACTTGGCGATACAACAGAAACTATAACAGATGACGGAGACAATACCAAACTCGTATGTCCAAAACTTCCTGAACGCAATTACGACGGATATACTTTCGTTATTATGGAGCGCGCGGACGATGCGAGCGGGTGGTGGGGAAGCACCGACGTGTTTACAGAGGAATTGAACAGCGAGCCGTTAAACGACGCGCTTTTCAATAGGAATGCCACTGTTGAGGAATGGATGAACATAATAATAAAACCATACACCGTGGCGGATGGAAACTTTGTCAACACCCTCGGCAAATCAATAAATGCAGGCGATAATTCATGCGATCTTGCCATGCTGACACTGGCTACATCGTTTACCTCAGCGCAAAACAATTATCTTTACGCTTTAAATGACAGTACGTATATAAATATGGACGCGCCATATTACACACAGAGTATTTTCGAAGATACATCTGTTTACAACCGTAATTTCCTTGCGGTAGGAGACATGACCGTGATCTCCAGCGACGGAACTTGGATATTGATGTTCAATAAGGTTGCCGCGGAAAATTACCACTTGGAAGATCTGTACCAGCTTGTACGGGACGGAAGCTGGACGGCGGATAAATTCTATTCCTTAATAAAAGATAACAGCGGCGACTCGAACGGCGACTCTATATATAACCAACTTGATAATTATGGATTCGCGACTTCGGGTAACTCATACAGCGGATTATTCTATGGTATGGGAGGCTCTATAATTACAAAAGATAGCAACGACAGTTTGGTTTTGACCGGCATCAACGAACAAATCGTTGATATAATCGAAAAAGCTGACAAGATCATGAATAATGAGACAATTACCTTTAATAATGATGATTTTCCGAGCATAGGCTGGAAAGGTACCCAAGCGATGTTTGAAGCCGGGCAGGTTTTGTTTTATGGCGAGGTACTGCAATGCGTGACAAGATTGCGCGCTATGGATACGGATTTCGGTGTGCTGCCTTTCCCCAAATATAATGAAGCTCAGCAGACATATACCTCATATATAAACGCGTGGGCTTCGGATGCGTTAACCATACCCCGGTGTACTCCGGATACCGAACGTTCCGAAATCGTGTTTGAAGCGCTTTCCTATGAATCCGCTATATATCTTAAACCAACATATTATGATATCGCGCTTAAATCTAAGGCGATGCGCGACGATGAATCCGGCGAGATGCTTGATATTATATTGGCGGGACGTAAAGTGGATTTGGGTTACATATCCAATGTGGGCGGTATATCGAGTTTCATAATCGGACAAATGAAAAATTTATCTGGAAAAGTAGCGTCAAATTACGCAAAGATTGAACGTTTAAGCAATAAAGCACTTGAAAAACTGATGGGAAGTTTTAGTTTTATAAAAGACTGAAAATGAGCTTACATAAATTAAAAATAAATATATTACAAGGAGTCCGAAAATGAAAACCTTTAAATTCTTTTCTATCGTTCCGGTAATTTTTTTAATACTCAGCTTGAATGTATTTGCCGCGGGCAGTATCAGTATAACCGCTGATACCGCCACAAAAGGTAACTGGGTGGGCAAATACGGTTCCGACGGATATTTCATGTTCGCCAAGAACGCTGAAAGCTGTGTCAATAATCTGCCAGCCTATGTCAGCGAATTCTCTTACAGCGATTTGTTCGGCAATAAGCCGTCGTATCATCAGTGGTGGTTGGGAGACGACTCCGATACTTCGGGCGTCAACAGCGCCAACGCTTATGAAGATGCCCTCTGGACTGATAAAACAAAGACACAACGCGTTATCCCATGTATATACAACGGTACCGGGCTTAATCTGACCATAGACGTCGGAAGCACAGAAACTACCGTATCGATTTATTCCTGCGACTGGGGCAATGACGGACGCTGCGTGGAGGTAACCGCGTATGATAGCGCCGGAAATACTCTCGGCACCTATGATCTGACCGCTTTCGAACATGGTACATACTTGACCGCGACTATCACAGGCAAGGTGGTTTTCGAGTATTCATATTACGATGCAATAAATCTCGGTTCACCGTCCAACGCGGTTATCTCCGCCGTATTCTTCGACAACGCCGCGGCAGAAAAAACCGAAGCCGCCCCCGAACCGACGGCTGCGGAGAAAACCGAAGCTGATCCCAAACCGATAACGGCGGTTACAGCAACCGATACTGATGCAAAAACCGAAACTGTCATCACTGCTGCTCCCCAGACCTTCGACGTGCTGTCTATGGCGATCTCGGGTATCATAATTTCGATTGGCGCCGCATACATTTCTAAAAAAAATAAATAACTGTAAATCAATACACCAAACAAAATGTTCGCATTAATAATGCGGACATTTTTAATAGGACGTTAATCGGAACTGCTTGTTTTATACTTAAATTCGATTATAAGCTTTAATCTTTATGTTTATCGAATTTTAGTATTATGTATACGGGAGCGTAAAAAATGCTTTTTAATTCGATTCATTTTATTATATTTTTTCCTGCTGTCATTATAATATATTTTCTGCTGCCGGTGCGTTTCAGACGATATTTTCTGCTTGCGGCAAGCTGTTATTTCTATATGTCCTTCATACCGAAATACATAATAATCCTCGCTTTTACAACCTGTATCGATTATTCAGGCGCGCGGTTAATAGAACATTATGAGAACAGGACTAATATCAAAAAAGCAGTATTTATTATATCGCTGTGTTTGAATATCGGTCTGCTTGTGTTTTTTAAATATCTCGGGATGTTAGGCGATATAATTAATATTTTCGGTCATGCTGTAAGGCTTGGAACTGTTGTTGTTCCGGAAATTGTTTTGCCGATTGGCATCTCATTTCATACATTTCAGAGCATGGGGTATTTAATCGACGTTTATATGAAACGTCAGAAAGCGGTGCCCAGTTTTATAGACTTCTCGTTATTCCTCATGTACTTTCCGCAGCTCGTTGCGGGACCGATCGAACGCGGACCTAATTTATTGGCGCAACTGCAAAAAGAACATTACCTCATACCCGGAAATATCACAATCGGAGGGCGTCTGATGTTATGGGGTATGTTCAAAAAGGTAGTGGTTGCGGACAATTTATCATTAATAGCTGACCTTGTCTTTAAAAATGTCCATTCGTTTGGCGGTATATGGCTCATTGTCGGGGTATTATGTTTCACTGTTCAAATATACTGTGACTTTTCCGGGTATTCGGATATCGCGATCGGATGCGCAAAAGTAATGGATATTGATTTAATGACAAATTTCGATACGCCGTATTTTTCAGGCTCGGTATCGGAATTTTGGCGTAGATGGCATATCTCTCTTTCAACCTGGTTCAGGGATTATATTTATATACCGTTAGGCGGGAACCGCGTAAGTAAACCCAGATGGTGTTTTAATCAATTGGTGACATTCGGCATCAGCGGAATCTGGCATGGCGCAAACCTGACATACGCCGCATGGGGATTGCTGAACGGACTTTATATCATCGCGGCGCGTCTGCTTAAACCGGTAAGAGAATTTTTTAAAAAGCTGACGCACATAGACCGTTTAGAACTGCTTTCGTCTTGGCTTTCAATTATTTTAACTTTTTCGCTCATTTCGTTTTCGTGGATATTTTTCCGCGCCGAGAGTTTTTCTGACGCTTTTTATGTTGTGAAGAATATATTCGGCAATACACTCGGCAATTTTGACTTGATTCCGGAATTACGAATTTATATATGCAGGATCGTACCGTTTGTTCTGTTCGGAATAGAACTTTGCATAAAATCATCGCGCGCAAAAGAGTTATTCTACCATTCACAACTGCTGCGAATGACATCATATATCATGTGTCTGGTGTCCATTGTTTTATTTGGCGCGTATGATAACAACGCGTTTATATATTTCCAGTTCTGATCAGAAAGGAATAATATGAAGTGCTATTTGAACTTAATTTTAAAAGGGCTGATCGTAATTTCTATTTCGGCAGTAATTATATTAGGAGCGAATGTGGCAATGGACAACTTCCTTGAAAGTGAACTTGATGATATCAGAGCATTTGCCATAAAAGAAGAATCCGCCGCGACATTTGAATTAGAATGCCTTAAGCTTGAACAGCAGGAGGCGTTTTATCAGAAATACAGCAATCGCGACTGTTATCATTATTACGGTCAATTTTATGAAATATTTAAAAATGTATATAACGCGGATATATGGTTTATGGGGACATCCCACGCGGCGCACGGAGTAAATCCGCTTTATGTAGAAAACGAATGCGCAGGGTACAGCTTTTTCAATTTTTCTTTGAATGGTTCAAATCCTAAGTATTATGAGGACTGGTGGGATATAGTGCTGGAAGCGGGTTATCCAATGCCTGATACAATAATATGGTGCGTCGATTGGTTCATGTGCGATGACAACTGGTTATGGAGAACTATTAATTATGATACTGCCGCGAATATGCCGATAGATATCATGCGGCGTTTGTGTAAAACCGAGGCGCGGACAGCAGATGACGCTGAAATAAAAGAAACGGATTCTGATGATAAAACGGTTATTGACGACACTGTCGCGACAGAGGAAAATAAAATTAAATGGTGGGATATCGACGCAATTACGGACAAGATATTTTCGAAATTATCTATAATATCATTACGCGATCGTATCCCGGATATGGTTAGATCATGGTTTAGCGCGTTAAAGTCAGATGAAAAAGAAGATATAATAAATAACGACATGTCGGAAACTGAAGCTTATTCGGATAATTTAATTTTACCAACATATAATCACAGTTATAAACGCGACAGCTCGGGCAATATTACAAGTGATTATTATAAGGGGTATATTCCGTGGGACGTTGGCTTTAATGGCGATTCATCGACGGTTTCATGCGCTGACAATGAGGAACAGTGGAATTCATTTGAAAGACTTATTGATAAATTCAATGCGTTGGGAATAAAAATTATTTTCATCGAAATTCCCGAGTATAGCGGTGTAAATCGAATAAAGATGAATAAAAACAACGCGCGTATAACAGACATTGCCGCAAAATATGGCATAGAGTTCTACGATTATAACACAATTGACGCTTCTGGTGTAGGCGCCGACCCATCAAATTATTCTGACTGGGGACATATGAATAAAAAAGGCAGCACCTTGTTTTCGAAGTTTTTTGGAGGGGAAATTAAAAATATTTTAGCAGGGAATATAGAGTAAAATATGTACAATATTAATTGGCTGTATAATACTGCGCCTGCGCATTCCACAGCTCGTAATATTTTCCGCCGGTATCGGTGATAAGCTCATCGTGACTGCCATACTGTACAAGCTCGCCTTCGTGGAATACGGCTATGAAGTCGCAAAAACGGCATGACGACAGACGGTGTGAAATATATATCGCTGTCTTATCGCCGACAATTTCATTGAATTTCGAGTATACCTCAAATTCCGCGATGGGGTCAAGCGCCGCCGTTGGCTCGTCAAGTACCACAAACGGCGCGCCCTTATACAACGCTCTTGCCAGCGCGATTTTTTGCGCTTCTCCGCCGGATATTTCAATGCCGTCTTCTTCAAAATCCTTATATAACGCTGTGTCCAGCCCCTTCCGCATTTCGCTTAATCTTCTGCCAAACCCCGCCATTTTTAAACATTCCACCGCTTTGTCCCTGTCATACTCAACAGAAGCCGCCACATTCTGACCGAGCGAAAATGCAAATAAATTGAAATCCTGAAACACCACTGAAAACAGCGTTGTATACTCCGAATAGTCATACTCTCTTATATCAACACCGCTTACCGTTATCTCACCCTCAGTCGGGTCATAAAGCCAGCAAAGCAATTTTATCATAGTGGTTTTACCGCTGCCATTCATACCCACCACTGCCACGCGCCCGCCTGTGTTGAATTTCAGATTGAGATTTTTCAGCGCGTATACATCTGTTCCCGGATATTTGAATGAAACGTTGCGGAACTCAATTTCTCGCTTTGCGTCGCTGTCGATTTTTCGCGAGCCTTGATTTACTGTGCTGGGTATATCCATATATTCAAATATCTCCTGCATATACCGGTTATTATTAAAGAGCGAGACAACGCTCCCGCATAAACCCGATACCCCATATGTAAACTGTTGCAACGAGCCGGTATACATGAGGAAATTGCCCACGCCAAACGCTCCTATATATGCCTTTATTCCTACATAGATATATATTGCAATCGTCGTAAACTTATTGAGCAGTGTACGGATAGTCCCGAAATGCAGCCCCAGCTTAACCAAAATTTTTAAATGCGCGGGATTATCATAATATTTGGAAAGCTCCTTCGATATGACTGCCTCCTGGTTGAATATCCGAATATCCATCGCGCCGTTGTAATTCCATATGCGACCGCTGTAATAATTCAGCAGCCGATTGTTGTGCGGTAAATCCTTCCACGCGTCAACCGAACGCAAGGTATGATTTTTATCGCACCATATGTTGACACATGTATTTACGGCAACTATTCCTACGATTATTATAATCGAAAAAGGCGAATTTACAAAAGCCGCAACCCCTGTGCAGCTTTTGTCAGAATACAAATAAAACATACTTACGGTCAGCGATAAAGAGAAAATAACCGTAAATGTGTTTTTTATAAAGCCGTATATATCGTTAATCAGCATGGGAATACCCGCGCTCGACGCCTGTTGGTTTTGAATTATACTCTGGCGTTTGAAATGCGTTTCTGGGTCCTCTATGCTTTCGTACCGCATCTTATTATTTATATCGCTGTAAAATAGCGCCGTTCTGCAGGTGAATAACTCGGAATGCTTGCTTTTTATTGTGTTTATGCACTGGCTGAAAACCGATAACACAAAGTTTATCGAAACGGTTACGAGCGCATATATTATCAGCTCCCTCGCTCTCCGGTAAGTCGAAAGCTCTGTGATGATTTTTGACGACATATACAGATATACAAACGGGAAAAGCGAATCTGTAAAAGCGTTTATCACTTGCAGGATTAAATAGAATTTATCAATTTCACAGATCAGTTTGTATCCCCGAATAATTTTTGAAAGCTCGCTTCTCAAACTCATCTCACCTAACCTTAATGACTTCCCTATAATATTGGCTCTGAATGTTAAATAATTCGGCATATTTGCCGTTCTGCGCCAACAGCTCATCGTGCGTTCCGGTTTCGGCAATCTCGCCGTTTTCAATAAAGATAATTTTATCGCAGAAACGTGTGGATGCAAGCCTGTGTGAGATAAATAACGATGTTTTGTTTTCGGTCAACGAATTGTATTTATGATACAGCTCGCTCTCCGCAATCGGGTCAAGCGCCGCCGTAGGTTCATCCAAAATTAAAATGGGAGCGTCTTTGTATAAAGCGCGTGCCAGCATAAGTTTTTGCGCCTCGCCGCCCGACAGTTCCGTGCCGTTCGGATTTATATTTTTAATCAGCGGCGTCTCGATGCCATCTATAAGTTTATCAGCCTTTTCTTTGAATCCTGATAAATCAATACACTTATTAACTCTGTCATAGTCGATATTGTCTCCGAATGGCGCAACATTCCGCGCTATGGATAACGGTAAAAATCTGAACACCTGAAATACAGCCGAGATCATCGTGTAGTATTCATCTCTGTTGTATTCGTTAATTTCATGTCCGTCAACCAGTATCTTTCCTTCTGTCGGAGTATACATGCCGCATATCAGCTTTATGAGGGTCGTTTTCCCCGCGCCGTTTAATCCGACTACGGCAATTTTTTCACCCGCGTTTATATGCAAATTTATGTTTTTAAGCGTCGGCTTTTCACTTTTCGGATATGTATATGTTAAATTTAAGATATCAATGGACAGAGCTCCTTTATGGGGAATATCGACGCCTTTTCCCCTGTTTGTATGGTTTTCCAATTCATCAAACGAACGATAATCGTTGAACTGTAAATTTGCGTTGTGAACGTTGGACCATATACCTATTACGCCTGATATAAACCCCGCGAATTGGCTGACTGCGCTGAAATATAGGATAAAATCGCCCGGCGTTATGCTCCCCTCAACGGCTTTTATTATTAAATAGATATAGGCGCCGCCGTCCCGCAAAAAAATAATGATAAAATTCACAAGCAAGGTCAAAAAGTTTCTCGCTCACCCATATTTCAGACATCGAAAAATGCTCCATGAAATACATCCCGGAATCGGCTTTTGAATACGCCTTCGTCACGATGATGAACAAGCTCATTTTCGGGAATCAAACCGTACTCAGGCCTCTGCTCATCAGCCTGCGCGGAGTAAACTCCGACGAGAGTTTGGAGAGTATCCGGGCGCTTGATAAAAAACTCGAGGAAAATGCGGAACAGCAAAAGGTGTTGGTCGGCCTTATGACCAAAAAATACCTTGAGCCTGCCGTTTACA
>DHAH01000019.1:0-1064 GCA_002397345.1 Clostridiales bacterium UBA4959 | reverse complement strand
CCTGCCGTTTACAATAAGAGCAACAACGAACTGCTAAGGGAAGCCGAACGGATACAACGCCAAAAGGAATCCATATCCCGTTTAATCAACTGCGACAACCGAAACCTGACTGAAATCAGCGAACTTTTGCAATTCACCACCAAAGCGGAGATGCTGAAAGGTTTTGACGGAGAGCTGTTCACCCGTTTTGTGGAGCGTATTCATGTGTATTCCCGCGAGGAAATCGGGTTCGAATTGAAATGCGGCATTACGCTGAAAGAAAGGCCGGTGATTTGAATGAACCATATACCCTATGGCTACCGGATTGAAAACGGTAAAGCCTTCGTTGATGAAAAGACCGCCGGGCAGGTGCGCACACTCTTTGAAGCCTATCTTTCCGGAAATTCGCTGGCGACAGCTGCAAAGAAAGCGGGAATCACGACTTCCCATGCGGGAATCGGCAGGATGCTTCAGAATAAACGCTATCTCGGCGATGCGTATTATCCGGCAATTGTCGACCCCGACATGCTTACGGCTGCCGAAGCGGAACGTATCAGGCGAGCGGAAAAGCTCGGACGCATTTGGGAGCCAAAAGAAGAAAAAGAAGTCGTCCATCCCACTGCGTTTCATATGAGCGAGGAAACACAGCGGTTCGACGACCCGTTTGAGCAGGCGGAATACGCTTACAGCCTGATAGAAAGCGAGGGACCGTGAGGATGGATGAAAAAATGACAATAACACTTCTTCCGGCAAGGAAAAAAGCCGGTTTGGCAAAGAGTGATGAAGAGAACCCGAAACTCCGTGTGGCGGCTTATTGCCGTGTTTCCACCGACAGCGACGAGCAGGAAACCAGCTATGATGCGCAAATTTCCCATTATACCAACTACATTAATAGTCACCCGGACTGGACGCTTGCAGGCATTTATGCGGACGACGGTATCTCGGGTACTAACACGAAAAAGCGCGACGAATTCAACCGCATGATTGACGACTGCATGGCTGGCAAAATTGACAAGGTAATTACCAAATCCATAAGCCGGTTTGCGCGGAACACTTTTGCTACACAGCGAAAACTACTAACCACG